>JANOZW010000175.1:0-10744 GCA_031429575.1 Ferruginibacter sp. | reverse complement strand
TTTTTATTGATTTTTAAAAGCGTTTCCAAAACCTATAAGGTTTATTGTAGTGTATAAATCATAGTAGTTCTTAGGTAAAACCGTATAGATTTATTGAAATTTTTTCTTCTGGCTGTCAACTAAAAAACAATGTTGAACATTTGCCCGGGCTATACGTTACAATCTTTTTTTGCCTCAAAGGCAGGCAAAAAAAGTATTTCCACTTCTATCCCGCAGCTTTTCATCAGTAAATCTTTAATTAACTTTTGTTGTGCAATAGATTGAAAAATAATTTATATATAAAAATAAATCTATCAATTAAAATAACACTATTTTTTTTCACACAAAATAATATTCGACTGCACCAATCGTTGGCAACCGGTAGCGGCAGGCATAGCTATTGTTCCTGTTAAGTCAACATAAATAATACCATCTTTTATTGTATCAGGCACATAAATTTCTACATGGGTTCTAGTATATCCCGCAGGTAAAAATTTTATATAGCAACCATTGGGTAATAAACTCCATAAACCATCTGCCACTTCGCTATTTGTTGGTGCAATGCCCGCAAGCATTGCCAATGATTCCATTTCAGTGTAAGAAACGCTAGTGGCATAAAACTTTTGTCGCATTTCGTTTTCTATTGCCAATATTCTTTGAGCAGGTTCTGGTAAATTTGATGTTACTTTTTTCATTAATTCATCTCCTACAAACTCCATTCCTACTTTACTTAGTTCATCCATATCATTAGCTGATAATAATTGCGTGGCTACTATTTTCAAGTCTGGCGATAAGTTTTTAAATTTTGTTTTAGCAATAATGGCCCACAATAATAGTTGCAATTGTTGTTGTGAAATATCTGTATGATCTTTCCAATTGGTAATTAGCTTAAATACCAAATCTTTTTTAGGTCCTTTTAGCGGAGCATATAAATAACCACTGCCCTTGCTTGGGCCATGTGTGCCAGCTTTTAAGCAAAAACTTTTGATAGTCGTTTTATAAAAACCTGGTTTTAGTTGATACCCTTTATTTTTTTCAAAAATTTGATCACACATCCAAGCTTTATTTTTATCTGCACCAAAATTAACTGGAAGTGTATTTTTGCTATCGCAATCACTAAAGCTGGTAGTAATGGCTTCGTGTTGTAGTTTTTTTGTAAGTCCCTTATTCATCAGTTTTGCTCCTCTTCCAAATAAATCACCAGCCACATCGCCTAACTGAGCCATAACATTAGCAGATAAAATTAATGTTGTTATAAATACTAAAATACTTTTTTTCATAATGCTGTTTTAATAAATTTCAATTATTTTATGCGTGTTAATTTTGGTAATTCCATATCGTCTATAAATACTTGCAGGTCATCAAAATTAGTATGTGTGCCATTTAACTGTACCCAAAAACGTTCTGCAGAAACGAAGGACAAACTGCATTGTTGGTCATAATTTTTATAACTTTTTAATGCTTTTGTACCCATAAAGTCTATTGTTTTTTCGTACCCATTTTCATCTTCTGTTTCCATATTAAGTTTGGTCATGGCCATCAATGAATAAAAACCAGATCCCATTTCGCCTGCACAATCGTATATTGTTATTTTATATTCAACACTGTCATTTTTTTTATAGGTAGCTTCACCTATTGAATAGCCCATGCTATTTTGTACAGAAAAGCTACTTCGTTTAATGCCTGATGATTCTTCTTTGAAAAATGATTTTAATGCATCATTACTAACAGGGGGGATTTTTTTAAGTTCTTCCATTCTTGCTGTTGCTTCTTCAGCTATCTTGCCCATTTTACTAATGTTTTCTACTTTATCCAACACAGAAGTTTTATCGTTATTTGAGGTAGTATCAGTACTTTTATTTGTATTGCTTTTGCATGAAATAATGGCTACAATACAAATGCCAATAAATGGAACAATTATTTTGTTGTTCATAAATAGAAAGTTTTAATAGATGTTGAAATTGATTAAGATTTGTGTTTGTTATATAAACGAGCAGACAATGTAAATAAAGCAAACCTTAGACCTTATTGCAAATAAAGAGCGTTACAAATAAGAATTATGCCGTTACAAATCGTTATCATAAATATAAAATTATGATAACGAGCAAATTGAGATTTATTTGTTTGTAAAAATGTTGATTGACATTCCTTAAATGTTGTTCTGTAAAACGCAAATATGTAAAAAAGTGTAGGTACACTATTTATATACATATTAAATTCTCAGAAGATATTCTTGCAAATCTGCCTCTTTATCTAGCTGTAGTTTTTGCTTTATGCGGTGGCGTGTAACTCGTATACTATCTACACCCACATTTAGCAAATTTGCAATTTCTTGCGAGCTCAGGTTCATTTTCATGTAGGCGCAATATTTCAAGTCTAATGAAGTAAGGTGGTATTCAGACTTTTCTAATAATTGCTGAAAAAATAATGGGTGCACTTTTAAAAAGTGAAAACTAAATTTATCAAAATCATTTTCCACTTCTAAAGTTTTATCAAGGAGTTTATACGTTTCCTTTAATGAAGGAATAATGCCGGGTATTTTTGCTTCTATTTCTTTTAATTGATTTTTTAAAGTAGTAATCAATTCGTTTTTCTTTTCTGTTTGCATTACATAAACCGAAAGCGCTCTTTGCATCCCTTCAATTTCTTTATGCATAGTTTCTTCTTGTAGTTTCTGTATAGCTATTTCTGCTTCCAACCTCTTTTTTTCTTTCTGCTCCAACTCATTTAGCAATACTGTTTTTTCCTTTTCATCGTCCATTTGTTTTTTTAATAAAATGGCATTTTCTTTTTCTTCTGCAAGTAATCTTTCATTTTGGATATTTATTTTTTGTTGGAGTCTGTAACTACGAATTAATAATAAAATAGCCATTAGCCCTATCAATGCCATGCCAATAGAAAAATATTTTATTCTGTTTTGTAGCGTTCTTTCTCTTTTTAGTTGGTCTATTTCAATTTCTTTTTGTTTTGTTTCATATTTAATATTTAAATTGTTTACGGCATTTGCTTTCTCCGTATTATATAAGCTGTCGTTGCAATTCATCATTTGCTGTTGGTATTCTAGCGCCTTTTCATAATTTCCTTTCGCAGTGGCGAGCTCCGTTAAACTTTTATAAACAGCTCTTTGTCTTTCAAAGCTTATTTTTTGAGCCATGTTAATTGCGTCTAATAAATATTTTTCTGCTTTTTCAAAATCTTTATTTATGGTTGCAATCTGCCCCAAGTCATTATAAATACTGCAAATTATACTTACATTATGTTGCTTTAAAGCTCCTTCTAAAGCATTTTCTAAATATACTTTAGCAGAATCGTATTGTTTTCTTTCTAAAAACAAACTACCCATATCGTTTTGGCTGATAAATACCATGCCGTCTCTTTCCGAAACGGCAACTTTAAATTGTAAAAGCTGCTGTGCTTGCCTATAATACAACAATGCAGAATCAAATAGTGCTGGTATTTTTCTTTCTCTACCCATTCTATGAAAAGCGGCACCCCGGTCATGAATGGCCAGTACAAGATTTAAAGGATTACTTCCTTTTGCAGCTTTTTCAATTGCTATGGATGAGTACGTATTCCATTGGTCATATTCTTTAATTTTTATCATTACCATTGATATGCCAATGTTACTTTTTATAACCTGAGGAATATCATTTAATGCTTGGCTTAATGCTACAGATTGTTGATAATAATCAATGGCTTTTTTATAATCATCTAATTTGGAGTAAACATTTCCTAAGCTCGTGTAGCAAACTTGCATCATTACTTTATCAGTATTTTTTTCTGCTTGTTCTAGTGCATTTTCATACGCTTCTTTTGCTACATCAAATTTTGCAGTAATGTTGTATGCATTTCCAATGGCATAATAGCTTTTGGCAATCCCTTTATTATATTTTATTTTTAGTGAAATGTCTAAAGCCTCCTTACTCAGTTTTAAGGCTTGTGTATTGTCTTTACGAAATAAATTATTTGCATTGAGCAAAGTTTTATTAATATATGTAGTATCTAATTTTACAGCATTATTTTCAGGGAGGGTTTGTGCATGTAATAAAATGCACGGGCTCAAAAAACAGACACTGAACAATGAAATTCGTAAAACTGCTTTCAAAATATTAGATTTCATTAATTTTTAGTGATGAATTTCCCTTAAAAAAATTGTGCCACGCATACGTAGTGTGGTAAAAATACAATCTATTTATAAAAATAAGTATAACAATAAAAAACTCCGCCTAAAAAAGCGGAGCATATAAAAAGTTGATAAAGTAAATATTACATTAAATCCAACGCCATAGCAAAATAAGTAACTACAAATGGCAACACCATAGAGCAATATCCGCCGGCAAAAGCATACACACCAAAAAAGGCAGCTACAGAAATAAAGAAATATACCCAATATTTAGCCCTAGATTTTTTTGCAGTTTCCATGTTTTTAATTTTGTGCAAATATATAGTGAGAAATGTAAATAATCTAACAATTAGAATATAATATTTTAGTTGCAGTATCGATATAAACTTGTTAAACATTAAAGAAATTTCATACTTAATCAATATCCAACCATACAAACAGCATTTTATTCAATTCTTGTTTAAAATAAGATTTCATTGTAATGGTAAAATCGCCAGAGGCAATATCAACTTCGTAATAATTACCCATAAATCGTTGAGCTATTATTTTTCCTTTTATTGTGTCATTTCCCTCGGTTGAGTTTACAAATTGTTCAGGTCTTATATAAATATTTTTTGAAATGGCCTTGATTTTAAAATATGCGTAGTTTTCTTTTTTAATGGTAGTGAAATTGCCTAATAATCCTGCAGCGTATTCACTCACAGGTTTTTTATATACTTCTTCTGCGGTTCCTTTTTGTATAATTTTTCCTTGTTGTAAAACCAATATTTCGTCTGCCCATGACAATACATCAGCAGGCTCGTGCGATGTCAATATACAAGAAATCTCAAAACGTTTACAAACATCTTTCACCACTTGTTTTAAAATGGTTCTATGTATTAAATCTAAGTTGGAATATGGTTCATCTAAAATTAATAATTGTGGTTTTGAAACCAATAAACGGGCGAGTGCAATTCGTTGTTTTTCCCCACCGGAAAGTTCGTAACTATTGCGCTTCATTAAATGATCTATTCGGCAAATTTTATACAACTCATTGGCTTCTTCTTGGGTAAATTCGTTTGCATACAAAAGCAGTTCCTCCATTCTATAATTATTGCGTAGCTCAAAATGCTGACTTAAATAAGCAATGCCTTTTTCCCCAGCTACCAATTGCCAGTCAGGTCCCATTACTTTTTTGCCATTAAAAAATATTTCACCACTTTTCGGTTGTATAAAACCTGCAATTGTTTTTAGTAAGGTAGATTTGCCAGAACCAGTTTCTCCAATTAAAGCTATCTTTTGAAATTTCTTTTGCGTAAAATTAATATTGTCTAAAGCAAAATTGCCCAACAGTTCTTCTGAATAAAGATTAGTAACGGAGAGTACATTCATGCTTCAAAAATAAATCAAAAGATTTTTATAAACTATTTAAGTGCAATAAAGCAGGGCAAAATAATTTTAATTCTTTCATAAGGTTTACATTTGCGCACGCTAGAAAAGTCAATTTTTATTAACTTGTGAAGTGTTTGTATTTAAAGAAACGATAAAAAATATCAAAATATTTATTTTAAATGCCCACAATAAAAAACTACCTCTCCTTTATAAAATTTTCGCATACCATTTTTGCCATGCCTTTTGCGTTAATTGGATTTTTTTTAGGGTTATTAAAAAGTAGAAGCCAATTTAATCTTAATGATTCAATTGGTTGGAGCGAATGGTCCTCCATTAGCACATCAGCACATCAGCACATTAGCACATTTGTATTTGTTCTCCTCTGCATGATAACCGCCCGCTCCGCAGCCATGGCCTTCAACCGTTATCTCGATAGACAATTCGATGCCAAAAACCCACGTACCGCCATCAGAGAAATACCAGCAGGAATAATTACAGAAAAAAATGCTTTGTACTTTACTATTTTAATGTGTGCATTATTTATTACCTGCACTTTTTTTATAAACCGTATTTGTTTTTATTTAAGCCCAGTAGCATTATTTGTTATTTTATTTTACAGCTATACAAAGCGATTTACTTTTTTATGCCATTTAGTTTTAGGTATTGGGCTTAGCCTTGCACCCATAGGAGCGTACCTTGCCGTAACGGGTGCATTTGCATGGTTGCCAATTTTATTTTCTATAGCAGTGGTTTGTTGGGTAAGTGGCTTTGATATTATTTTTGCCCTGCAAGACGAAGCTTTCGATAAAGAAAATAATTTGTACTCCATGCCATCTGTTTTAGGAAAAGCAAAGGCATTGCATATTTCAGAAGTGTTGCATGCTGTAGCCGCATTGGCTATTTGCTTTGCAGGTTATTACGGACATTTTGGTTGGTTGTATTGGATTGGTGCAGCGGTATTTTGCGGTATGCTTATTTATCAGCATCTTATTGTAAAGCACAATGACTTAAGCAGGGTAAACATTGCTTTTATGACTGCCAATGGTATTGCTTCTGTAGTGTTTGCGGTGTTTGTAATTGCGGATATGTTTGTAAATGGAAATGGTGCTTGGAATCTGCAAGGCTAAAGTACTAATTGTAGAATTGCATAAAGCCAACAACAATTTATCAATAAAACAATTCAACCATATTCAAAGTATAACAAAGTTCAAAAGTCCCCCTTCGGGGATTTAGGGGGCTATCCCCTCCGCCATCTTCATAACCTCTTTCTCCATCTTTTTTTTATAAGTCACTAATTTTTTAGAAATTTCTTTATCACTTGTTGCCAATATTTGAGCAGCAAGAATACCGGCATTTTTTGCGGCGTTAAGCGCTACAGTAGCCACCGGTACACCGTTTGGCATTTGAAGAATAGATAAAATAGAATCCCAACCATCAATAGAATTGCTAGATTTTACTGGCACACCAATTACGGGTAATGTAGTGTATGCTGCTACCATACCTGGCAAATGTGCTGCACCGCCAGCGCCGGCAATAATTACTTTTATGCCTTTTGCTTTTGCATCCATGGCATACGTGCGCATACGATCGGGTGTACGGTGTGCAGATACAACGGTCATATCATATTCTACCCCAAACTCTTTTAAAATATCTGCTGCGGCTTGCATTACGTTAAGATCACTGCTACTGCCCATTATGATGGCTACGGTTGGTTTCATTGTTGGTTATTTTTTTATTTGGCTAAGATAAAGAAATCTAATAAAGGGATGCCATCTTTTTAGGATACATTTAAAATTGTAGTTAGAAAATTTACCGCAGAGAAATAAGTTAATGTTGTTCGCTTAGAGATTCTTTAAGTAAATTCTCTATTCGCTAGTTCTTTTCGGAAGATTATGTATATGCTATAAATACCATAACTCAAACATTAGCTGGAGCTTTTGAGTTTATAATGGGAATTATGTAAGATATTATATAAATTGTAAGATAAAAAACCAATTAACTTTACAAACTATCAAAATCATAAACACTAAGCATGCGTTTTTTTGTAAGATTCTTTAAATCAATTTTATTTTTAGCAGCACTTGTTACTTTATTTATTGGCTGCAAACAAAAAAATGCAGATAGTTCTAAACCAAAATCCACTCCTCCTGTATTGGTAGATGTTATCATTGCAGATAAACAACCCATTGAAGATGTAGTAGAAGCCAATGGAACGGTTTTGCCAAATGAATATCTAGAAATTCACCCAGAAGTAAGTGGTAGATTAACGTATTTAAACATTAAAGAAGGCAGTTTTATACCACAAGGCACCATACTTGCCAGAATAAATGATGCAGACCTACGAGCACAAATTTCTAAAACAAAAGTGCTATTATCACTTGCAGAAAAAAATACACAACGTTTTAAAAAATTGTTGGATATAAATGGCATCAATGAAAGCGAATACGATGCTGCTATAAGCCTAGTAAACGGTTACAGAGCAGATATTGCCTACACACAAACACTGATAGATAAAACAGTAATCAAAGCGCCATTCAGTGGTGTAGCGGGTCTGAGGCAAGTGAGCCCAGGTGCATACATTACACCAACAACTATTTTAACCACACTTCAGCAAACATCTAAACTTAAAATAGATTTTACACTGCCTCAAAATTATAGCAACATTATAAAAAGAGGAGATGCCATTAAAGTTGAATTAGGCGGCGCTACAAATCAAACAGGAAGTGCACTTATTGTAGCTACAGAACCAGGAGCAAATACAGATACAAGAAATATAAAAGTGAGGGCATTTCTTGCAGAAACCAATATAAACCCTGGCGCATTTGTAAAAGTTTTTATAAACGCTGGCAAAGGTAAATACTCCATTGTAGTGCCTACCAATTGCATCATTCCTAACGATAAAGACAATCAAATAATAGTGGTAAAAAATGGAATGGCAAATTTTATAAATGTACAAACGGGTATTCGTCAATCAAACACGGTGGAGGTTGTAAGTGGATTAGAAATTGGAGATTCTGTAGTGGTAACGGGTGTCTTATTTGCCAGACCAAAAAGCAAAGTAAAAGTAAGAATGGTAAAAAGGTTGTCAGAAATGGTTCCCCAAGATTCCACTAAAAATAATTATTAAGCGTTTACAGCAACATGAATATTTCAGAATTATCTCTCAAAAGGCCAGTAATGGCTACGGTGTTAAACTTAGCGATTATCCTTTTTGGTATCGTAGGTTTTACGTTTCTTGCAGTAAGAGATTATCCTGCCATTGACCCTGCGGTGGTAAGTGTGAGCACATCGTACACAGGCGCTAATCCTGATATAATAGAAAGCCAAATTACGGAGCCATTAGAAAAACAAATAAACGGTATCCCAGGTATTAAAACCATTACCTCTTCCAGTTCGCTTGGTAGTAGCAATATTTCTGTAGAGTTTGAGCTTGGTGTAAATTTAGAAGCTGCTGCTAGTGATGTGAGAGATAAAGTAGGGCAAGCTGCACGTTCATTACCACAAGATATTGATGCGCCACCAGTAGTTACAAAAGCAGATGCTAGTAGCGAATTTATATTGATACTTGCCATACAAAGTCGCACAAAAGGATTATTAGAATTGAGTGATTATGCAGAAAATGTTTTGCAACAACAATTTCAAACCATTAACCAAGTAAGTTCTGTAAATATTTTTGGGCAAAAAAGATATGCCATGCGGCTTTGGCTAAACCCCGATAAAATGACGGCGTTTGGTATAACATTTAGCGATATAAGAACAGCATTAAATACAGAAAATATTGATTTGCCTCCAGGTAAAATTTATGGAGACAATACAGAACTCACCATCAAAACCTTAGGTAGACTTACTTCAGAAAAAGAATTTCAAAATTTATTAATAAGGCAAGATGCTGCTGGCATCGTGCGGCTGCAAGATGTAGCAAGGGTAGAAATTGGCCCTGAAACATTGGAGCAAGGTTGGAAGTATAATGGAGTAAACGCAGTAGGCATCGTTATTATACCACAGCCTGGTGCAAACAATATTCAAATAGCCGATGATTTTTACAAGAAATTAGAAAGCATAAAAAAATTAAACAAAGCAGATATAGAAATGAATGTGTTGCTAGACAACACACAAAATATTCGTAAATCTATTAGTGAAGTAGAGGAGACATTGTTTATTTCTTTCGGCTTTGTGGTGCTGGTTATATTTTTCTTTTTTAGAGATGCGCTCACGGCCATTCGCCCTTTAATTGATATTCCTATTTCGTTGATTGCTACTTTTTTTATCATGTATATTTTTGGTTTTTCCATTAATATTCTTACACTCTTGGGAATTGTATTGGCTACAGGTTTGGTGGTAGATGATGGTATAGTGGTTACCGAAAATATATTTAGAAAACTAGAAGAAGGTTTGCCCATACGAAAAGCAGCATTAGAAGGAAGTAAAGAAATTTTCTTCGCTGTTATTTCTACTTCCATTACGTTGGCCATTGTGTTTTTACCAGTTATTTTTTTAGAAGGATTTATTGGCAGATTGTTTCGTGAGTTTGGCATTACACTAGCATCAGCGGTACTCATTTCTGCCTTTGTATCGCTTACCATCACACCAGTATTAAATGTTGTACTAAGAAGAAAAAAACCTGGTCATGGAAAATTTTACATGAAAACGGAACCATTTTTTGCAGGCATGGAAAATGGATACAGAAGTTTGTTATCAGGGTTTTTAAAAGTACGCTGGCTTGCTTGGGTTATCATTGCGGTTTGTGCAGGCATTATTTATCTTATTATGGGATCGTTGCAAAGTGAGATTGCGCCCTTGGAAGATAGGAGCAGCGTGCGTTTTACGATGAGTGCTCAAGAGGGGACGAGCTACAGTAAAATGCAACAATTGTCAGATGATGTTGCAAATTATTTATATGATTCGGTGCCAGAAAGAGATTTTGTTTTTGCACGTACACCTGCTGGCGCTATCAATAGTTCGCAACCGAGGTTAGCGTTGGTAGAACCTGGTGAGCGTACAAGATCGCAAGATCAAATTGCAAACGACCTCAATAAAAAATTGATTCGGTTTACTGAAGTGAAAGTTTTTGCTATACAAGAGCAAACAATTTCTGTTGGCTTAGGCTCAAGAGGAAGTTTGCCTGTGCAATTTGTTATTCAAAACATTGATTTTACCAAAATAAAAGATGCTATTCCTAAGTTTTTGGAAGCGGCAAGAAACGATAAAACTTTTCAGAATGTTGATGTAAACTTGAAATTCAATAAGCCCGAAATTTTAATGACTTTTGAT
>JANOZW010000174.1:0-4698 GCA_031429575.1 Ferruginibacter sp. | reverse complement strand
TTGGACGGTGAAGACGGCGTAGAAATCGTAGGCGGGCTTGCGCTTCGACTTCTTCAGCTCGCGGAGGGTCTCGATGAGGACGAAGACTGAGGCGCGGTTATCGAGGGATTTCGCGTTCACACAATCGCCAAGTTCCATGAGCGGAGAGTGGCGGGTGACGAAATCTCCGATGGCGATGACCTTATCGACTTCTTTCTTGGTCATGCCGGTATCGATGAAGAAGTCGGTGAAAGGACTTTGGTTTAGAAAAGTTGTTACAAGTGACACTACATTTTGTATTATTATTGAGCAGAGAATTCCTGCTAATAGTAAAGTAACAAAAATTTCCGAAAAGGAAACAAAATATTGGACTGAGCCAACACATGACAATATTTGTAGGTTTAAAAATTCATACTCGATTGATGGATTAGACGGTGGGGATGGTGCGACTTATTCAGACTTTGGATACACTATTGATGACAAAGGTTTGAGAAAAGAATATATGGCAGGATATTCAATTACATATTTCAGAATAAAGGATAAGAACAAAAAAATTACAATTACTAAAGATAAATTTGAAAATTTACCAGCAGACTATAAGTTTGAGAATATAATAATGCAATAGCAAAACTGCCACCAACATGGGGTTTTGCAATATTGGGGCAGAAGCAATACCCATCAGCATCGGTTCGCTGTTGGGCTTTGGTTCGGGCAGAAGTTTTTCAATCACTTTTTGTACTTTATTTGTACATTTGTTTTTCAATTGCGCAGCGGTTCCGGGCGGAAGAATTTCAAATCCCCCAACATCGCAAAGCCCTATCGTTAGCCGTCATGCACCCGCCGAAACTTCACAATTCAACAAACTAAAATATTTTTGACCCTTCACAAAAACATATGATAGAGAAAATCGAAGAAATAGCAGAGAAAATAAAAAGGCATAGAAATTTAGAAATTACAATTAGTGCGACTAACAATGCAGTAGGAAGAGCATTGACTATTTACAACAATGAAGAAAAACAATTTTGGCTAATCAACAAACAAGCTACAATAGTTCAATTTCAAAAAGACTTCAAAGGCAATATTAATCCGCAGTCAAGTTATACTGAAAATTCAACTTATAAAGGTGACGGTTTTACTGTTCCGAGAGATTCAAAGTTGGGTGGTTTATTAATTGGCAATCACGAAGGAAAACATAAATATCAAACACCAATAGGTGAAATAGACATTGAAATTTTCAATAGGGCAACTTATAGACCAAGTCATTTAGACGGAGAATATGCAACAGATATTCTGATACGTATTGCCAATGATAGCAAAGCACATTCATTCCAAGATATTGCAAAAATTCTTTCGCTACAAAATGAAATTGATGAAGCACAACAAAAGTTAGAAAATGCAACTACAGAAGAAGCTGAATTATTAGTTAAGCGAATTGCGTCAAGAAAAGAAGAAAAGAATGCCTATCTAAATAAAGCTCAAAGTTTTATTCGTAAATATGCAGAGCTTCGTTATCAACCAATTCTTGACCCAATTCAAGAAACAATTAAACGTTCCAAAATATTTGATGGTGCTTTAATAATAAACGGAGGGCCAGGAACAGGGAAAACGACTTCATTAATTCAAAGAATAAAGTTTTTAATTTCACCTTCAATAGAAGAATACAAACCTCTTACTCAATCTCAAAAAGATATACTCTTTACGCAAAAAACAAGTTGGATATTTTTCTCACCAAATGAATTGCTTGCATTGTTTTTAAGAAACAGTATGAAATTAGAAGAACTTACAGCCGATTCTGAAAGAGTTAAAGTTTGGGCATCTCACAAAAACGAACTCATAAAAACATATCGTTTCGTTTCTGAAACAAAAAGACCTTTTTTAGTTTATAATAAAGCAAATGGTATCAATCTATTTTCTAACAAGTCAAAAAATATAATCGAGATTATTAAAGGCTTTGAAAGTTCTTATATGGCTTTCCAAAAAGACAAGTTGAATAAAGTTTCTGAAATTGATGTAACTCCCTTTCAATGGAAAATTGTCGGGCAATCAATTCAGAATTATATCAATGTAAAAAGCGATGTAAAAAGTATTGAGGAATTGATTCGCCTTTATTTAAATCTGACTAACAACTTTAAAAAAGAATCCGACGCTATTGCAGAAGAATATTCAGCCGTAATTGAAATCGTTGCTTCAAGAATTCAAATAAACACAAATAAAGACTCTGAAAAAGTAAATTTTCTTACCGAACTTCTAAAAAAATGGAAAGCAGAATCACAGGATACAGAAGAAGATGACGATGAAGAAACTGATATTGAACAGGAGGATTTTGACGAAAAGGAGGAAGTGGCAGCTTTTGATTTTGAACGAGAATTATTTACAAAATTAAAATCTCTATGCAGGAAACAAGCACTTAAAAAATTTGACAAAAACACAAGAATAACAAAAAGAGACAGGGAGTTAATTCAAATTATTCCAGAAGCCTATGAACAAGTAGAATATGATTTAATTGGACAAACCGCCTATTTCAAAAAGTTTTTTGAAAGAATAATAAAAGGCATCGTTGCAAATATTCTTAGAGAAATCCCAATGGTATATAAAAGATTTAGAAGGGAAGAACTCAATTCTAAATCTATCAATTGGAATTTAACAATGTTGGATGAGCTTGTTAAAAAAGATAAAAACAGTCGCATTCATTCAGATGAACAAGCATTACTTATCTCATTCGTAAATAATGTTGTTCTAAAAATCTATAAATCTTCAACAGAACAATTCAACAGCATAAATCACCCATATTTAAACAGTTTTAAAAATAATTGTAAACCAGTTATCGGAATTGATGAAGCGACAGACTTTTCTATCATTGACTTAATGGCAATCAATAGTTTTGGGCATCCTGAACTTTCCTCTGTAACTCTTTCAGGCGACCTAATGCAGCGTATGACATCGGAAGGGATTAATTCATGGGAAGACTTCACTGAATTAAATGCCTATAGCGAAATTAAAAATTTGCAAGTTTCTTATCGTCAAAGTCCTACTCTTCTTTCGTTAGCAAAGTCAATATACCAACAATCAACAGGACAAACAGCAAGCTATGAATCGTATATAGCAAAGGACGAGGCTGAACCAAAACCTTTGATGTTTATATCTCAAGAAGAAGATGAAAAACTTGAATGGATAGCTAACAGGATTCTTGAAATTTATAAAGCATATGGCGACTCGATTCCTTCAATTGCAATTTTCCTTCCAGAAGAAAGTCAACTTGAAGAATTTGCAAATACGTTGGGTAGTTTGGACACTCTTGCTGACATTGGTATTCTTGTAAAAGCATGTAGAAATGGAGAAGTTTTAGGCGACAAAAACACAGTAAGAGTTTTCTCAATTAAAGTAATCAAAGGTTTAGAATTTGAATCTGTATTTTTTCATAACATCGACGACTTACAAAAACAGAAATTGGACAATGACCTTTTCTTAAAATATTTATATGTTGGTTTATCAAGGGCGACATTTTATCTAGCATTGACTTTATCAAATGAGTTATCAAACGAAATATCTTTTATAACAAACAACTTTGACAATTCAAGTAAGACATGGACATTATGACGACCGAGAAGAAGCACGAACGGCTAACAGGGGGTTTGGCTAAATTTGGGCAGAAGCAATACCCATCAGCATTGGTTCGCTATTAGGCTTTGGCTCGGGCAGAAGTTTTTCAATTTGGCTTTTTGTTCTTATCTTCATTTTCAGTAACAATATTGGGCAGCGGTTCCGGGCAGATGAATTTCAAATGCCCAAACTTCGCCAAGCCCTATCCGTTAGCTGAAACCCTCTTCGAGATTCAGAACTAAATGGTGATACTTTTAAATTTGTTAAAAGAACTTTAGAATAATTTCGTCTATAAATAGGATTATGATTTCTAAACTAATATTTTTAAAAGCATTTATACTTTTTACAATACCGTTAAATGTATGTTGCCAACCAAATGTATCATACAAAGAGTTGACACCACTTCTTAACTTGGTTCATAATCATTTGTGTTGCAACACTTGTGTGTTTTATAATAATGAAGAGCCCTTACGTCAAAAATTGTTGGCCCTAAATTGGGATTTTGATAAAATTGAGACTTTTGATACTCTATATGAACAACTGAAAAACCAAAGCATTGACTATCGTTATAATTTAATAATTGCAAAGGCCACAAGTAGCTATTACCGAAAAAGTAATACAGCCATATCTAGTTCTAATGAAAATATTGATTACTACTATAAAAGTCTTTTTTTAAATTTAGCAATTAAAAACAATAACACCCGGTATAATCCTTATGCTGACTCGCTTAAATACCAATATACACAACAATACATACTTTCAACATTAACTGACTCTTGTTTTCCTTCAGAAATTGAATTCAGAGAATTCGCAGAACAAAATATTAAATATGCAAAGGATCTCTTAAGAAGCTACCGTTTAAAGTTAACAAAAGCTGAAAGAAGTGAATTGTATTACATAATTGCAGATGCAATTTACAGAACGAATGATGTTGAAAATGAAGACAAAGAAAACTTAGGCGAAGTTTTCAAAAATTTATCATTATCACTAAACGAAAACCCAGACAATTGGAGAGCATTATCTGAAAGGGCTACATTAAAGAAAACGGTTATTAAAAATTATAATCTAGCACTTAATGACTATTTACGACTACTAAATATTTTTGAAAAAGAAAATAAA
>JANOZW010000173.1:0-7112 GCA_031429575.1 Ferruginibacter sp. | reverse complement strand
TTGTTGACCGGGGTTTTGTCCATCTGTGTTACCACCTAGCAATTGCAAATTCATTACACGCATTCTTAATGTAGCTGCTGCGGCTCCATCTTTATTGGTGTAAGCATCTGCTTCGGGTATTCCTTCTGCATATACCGTTTTTCCTTTTAAAAGAAATGGTACAACACCTACCTTGTCTGTCCAATAAGCACAGTTTACCCAAGTGGTTTTTTCTACCAAATTTCCTTGTGCATCTTTGTATTTTTCAGAATGTGCTACGTTAAAGTTTATAACGTTTTTTCCATTTACTTCCTTTTGAATGCAGTCTGCACCAAGGTTTCCTACAATTTGTAATTTGATCATAGCTTTTGTTTTTTTAATTGATGTATTTGTTTTTTTGATGTATCTAAATAAAGTTACGATGCCTCCCTAACCCTTCTTAGAAGAGATTTGAAATGCAGTTTCTTTTAATTCAAAATTGTATTAAATATTTTACCATTCCAAATTTAAAAATAAAATACAAAGATTAATATTCGAAAAAAAAATACGATAAACACAATGTTCCAAGTCCCCCATCGAGGGATTTAGGGGGCACCTAGTTCATCTTCTTCTTCAACGTACTCACCTGATCTTGTAAATTGTTTACCAAATTTGCTAGCGAGTTTACGTCCCATCTTTGTTGTGCCGCCACTTTTCCTATTACCACTTGTGCCGCCCATAGTTCCATAATATCTTCGGCATTTATTTGGTATGGTTGGTACGATGGATTATCGCTTACCAAAGTATATTTATTTTTTAGCTTGGCATTTTTTACCAATCTTTTATAAACAATACCTTCATTTCTACTTACTACTATATATGCGCTGTTGCTTTTTGCATCATCCAAGGTTTCTGTTTTTTCACCTACAATAATACTACCACTTGGTGTAGGCAACATACTATCTCCAATAATTTCAAATGCACGATAATTACCTCCTGCAAGCATGGGAAGTGTAAACGTATTTAATTCATCTATAAACTCAGCATCAGCATAACCAGCCAAATAACCTGCTGCTGCTTTTACTGGTACAAAATGAATAACATTTCTTTCCTCACTCATCATCATTTTTTGGCGACGACGTTTCATTAAATAACTGCCGCTCTCATTGCTTAGGTCTTTTAAAAAAAGTTCATCTAAACTAAGCTTGTACATTTCCGAAACGATTTCTAGCACATCCAAACGTGGATCTGCACGCTCTTCTTCGTAAGCACCAATAAGAGAGCGCTTAATGCCAAGTTTGTTGGCAAATTCTTCTTGTGTAAGCCCACGCAATTTGCGTAGGTATTTTAGATTTAATCCTGCTTGTGACATGGCAACTAATTTGATTAGTACAAATATACTAATTATTTTAGTTTTGCCAAATTTATTTTATAAAATATTTTTTTGTTGTTTGAAAATGTATCAAAAAATGTTATTCATATTGTTTATAACTTGCCCGTAATAGAAAATATTTTTACAAGTATGGATAATTATTACCAAAATATAGTAACCCAACAATCTGACGAAGCATTACTAACAATGGTTTATCAATTTGACCAATGGGATACGGACATGCTACAAGCAGTAGAAATAGAATTACAACATAGAAATATTTTTCCAACAGATATTGTTTCAAGAAAAAATGAACTCATTTATAAAGAAGATAAAATATTATCAATAGGCAAAGAAGCCACTTTTCCTCAACAATTCTTTGGATGGATTGGTATTGTTGGTTTCCTTGGTCTTATCATAGGTTATAACCTTGCTTTTGCAAAAACCATAAGTAAATATACTGGTAAAGAATACTTTAAATACGATGATGAAACAAGAGAAAATGGCAGATACATGTACTATATTTCGCTCACCATTATTATTGTGTTTACTTTATATAATGTTATGAATTTTTTTGAGCGAAATTTTTAAAGCTGCTAGCTAAGCAAATTTTTTAAATTCACTATGTGAATTACTGTTGCCACGAATAGCACCAATTAACACAAATAAAAACAAATGAGTCACAAATAAAAAAACCACGAATAACACTAATAAACAGGAATGAAAAAGATTCGTGAAAATTCGTGCCATTAGTGGCAAAAACAAAAAATTCTATCAGCCATAAGCCGGATTCTGTTTTCGTTGCAAGGTCGTTACAACGAAGGCCATCATTTATCTTGCTGCAACATTACTGTTACAATCTTGCTGCCTACCCTCCCCTACGTACACCTAAGTATACCGCAAACGAGCCGCCCGCTTCCCTTTCGGGAGCAGAGGTATATGTGGCATTACAGCATACAAAGTTTACCCATCCCGCAGGTTACCATGCGGGATTGTGAGCCCTTACCTCACATTTTCACCCTTACCCTACTTACGTATGGTGGTTATTTTCTGTGGCACTTTTTCTTGTTTTTGTACACTTCGACAAGCTCAGTGTGACAAAAACAGCCGGCAATTAACCGGTGTATTGCCCTGTGCTGTCCGGACTTTCCTCCCCGTATAAATACGAAGCGATAGCCGGCTGATAGAAATACAAAAATAAGTTTGTTTTATTTTATTATCAGAAATGGTTTGGAATTAGCAGTCGTTTCTCGTTTTGTCGTTTCTCGTTTTGAACTTTTGCTTATATCCGCCACCGTGTCCTGCACCTGTATGTCGCCAGCCCTTCATCTTCCTATCTTTTATCAACAATAATTCAAACCTCTCTACAAAATAGGCTATCCTTAAACCTTCAAAATAAATACGAAAACCCATTTAAACCTATAGAAATTATCACTTTACAATTAATTATAAACCAAAATATCCACCCAATACCTAACAATGCCATTTTCCCCTATCTTTGCACACTTGTAAAAAAAATTAACAACGCTTATTATTTAAAGATTTTTAACATGAAATTTAAAGGTTTAGTTTGGGGTTTTACCATTTTGCTAATTCTCATTTCTCTATGGGAACTCTCTTATACTTGGGTAGTACGCAGCTACGAAGGAAAAGTAAAAGAACAAGCTACTAGGCTTGTAAAAAATCAAACAACAGGCATGTCGGAAGATGATAGAGAAGCTATTATCAAAGAAAAAACGCTTCGCATTTTAGATAGCACAAAAGAAAAAGAAATTTTTCCAATTGTTGGTACTACATACGAAAAGTGTAAAAAATACGAATTAAACCTTGGTCTAGATTTACAAGGTGGTATGGGTGTTACCATGGATGTAAGCTTACAAGGATTGGTAAAATCTTTGAGCAACAACCAAAAAGATCCAGCATTGCTTAGAGCTTTACAAACTGCTAAAGCAGAACAGGCTAATAGTGGTGAAAATTTTATTGAACTATTTAGCAAAACTTTTATTGCACAAAATGGTGCAGGCAAACTATCTGCTTTATTCTCAGGTGCAAATAAAGAAGTAAAAATTAGTGATAATGATGCTACCGTTACAAGCAAATTAAAAGAAACTGGTGCTGGTGCTATAAAACAAACGTTTAAAATTCTTCAAAAGAGAATTGACAAATTTGGTGTAGCCCAACCCAACTTAAATTTAGATTTAAACAAAGGTGTAATAAATGTAGAGCTTGCTGGTGTTACCAATGCACAAAGGGTCCGTGATTATTTACAATCATCTGCCAATCTACAATTTTGGAGTGTGGTTTTATTAAAAGACCAAGCGTTTCAAAAATCATTTTTTGATGCAGATAAAGCATTGGCTAAATTTTTAAAAGCCGATACCGCTACTAACCTTAGTGCTGAAGAAAAAGCTAAAAGAGATTCTTTGGCCCAAGGTGTTATTACTACTATTATGGCATTGCCAGTAGATCAAAAAACTGGCCAACTGTACGATGCAGGTATAATAGGTACTATTTCTAAAAAAGATACTGGTTTATTAAATTCTTATTTAAACAATCCTGTATTTACAAATGCACTTGGCAGCAATGTAAAATTGATGTACGGTGCAGAAGAGAAAGGAAAAGGCGGTTCTTACTTTCAAGTATATGCAGTAGAAAGAATAAACGGATTGGATAAAGCTCCATTAGAAGGTGATGGTGTAGCGGAAGCTAGCCAAAGCTATGATGACAAAGGGCAACCATCTATTAAAATGCAAATGACGCCTGCGGGTTCTGTTACTTGGGCCAATCTTACAGAAAAAAACAACCAACGTTATGTGGCTATTTCTTTAGATGATGTGGTTTATTCTGCACCTAAAGTAAATGGTAAAATTGAAGGTGGTAATACAGAAATATCTGGAAGCTTTACCGTAGAAGCGGCACAAGATTTGGCCAACGTTTTAAAATCAGGTAAACTTGATGCCCCTGCAAAAATTGTACAAGAGCAAATCGTTGGTGCTACTATTGGTCAAGAAGGTTTGATAGGCGGTAGAAATGCATTTCTTATTGCATTTGCTGTAATATTTATATTGATGTTGGTGTATTACAATACTGCAGGATGGGTTGCTAACATCGCATTAATTTTAAACTTACTTTTTACTATTGGTGTATTGGCAATGTTTGGTTTTACCCTTACAGCAGCTGGTATTGCAGGTTTGGTACTTACCATTGGTTTAGCGGTAGATACAAACGTAATTATATTTGAAAGAATAAAAGAAGAACTCACAAAAGGAAAGGCCTACCCTGCCGCTATTAGCGAAGGTTATCGCCGTTCTTTAGCACCTGTATTAGATGCGCATATTACTTCTCTACTTACCGCATTTATATTATTGTACTTTGGCCTTGGCCCTGTATTAGGATTTGCTACTACACAAATCATTGGTATTTTATTATCATTGTTCTGTGGTATTTTGGTATCTAGGTTAATTACAGATTTACGTACAGATAAAAATCACCACCTTAATTATTTTACCGCTATTTCTCGTAAAATATTTAAACATTCTAGTTATAAATTTATTGAAAAAAGAAAGATAGCATATGTAATTTCTGCCATTGTATTATCAATTGGTGTTGCATCATTCTTTCATGGTTTTGATAAAGGGGTTGAGTTTAGCGGAGGAAGAAGCTACACAGTAGCTTTTGATAAGAAAATAAAAAATTCTGATATACAAGATGATTTATCTAAATCATTTAACGGTGAGTTTCCTATTATAAAAACCGTTGGTGATGAAAAACATTTAAACATTACTACCTCTTATTTAATAGAAAAAGAAAATGCGGATATCGAAGTAAGAACAAAGTTGTATGAAGGTTTGAAAAAAGTATTGCCAGCAAATTTATCTTATGAAGATTTTTCAAAAAGCAATATACAAAGTTCTGCAACGGTGTTACCATCTATATCTGATGACTTGAAGCGTGGTGCAGTAAAAGCTACCATTTTTGCTATGTTGGCTATCTTCATTTACATCTTCATCCGTTTCCGTGATTGGAGATACTCTGTAGGTACTATTGTTACATTGATACATGATGTATTGGTAACATTAGCTGTATTCTCTTTCTTAAAAGATATCGTTCCTTTCCCATTAGAAATAGATCAGCATTTTATTGCTGCGGTACTTACTGTTATTGGTTTTTCTATGAATGATACCGTAATTGTATTTGATAGAATACGTGAGTATAGCAGAGATATGAAAGGCGAAACAAAAACAAAAATCATAAATAGCGCTATTAACGATACGCTTAGCCGTACCATTATGACATCGCTTACGGTATTTCTTACCTTGCTTATCTTATTCATTTTTGGTGGTGAGGTTACAAGAGGATTTGCATTTGCCATGATGATTGGTGTTATTACAGGCACCTACTCTTCTATATTTGTAGGTGCTCCAATATTGGTTGATTTTGCAAAAGACAAACCACTAGGTGCTGCTAGAGAAGTAGTAATTAAAAAGAAAGAAAAAGCACCAGAACTATAAATTGCTTTTTAAAATAATAGACAAGTCCTCGATGAAAATCGGGGATTTTTTTTGCTCATCATTGTGTAAATGAATTAGCTTTAATAGATCGAATTATTTATGAATATTAAACGAATACAACTCACCCTTTTTATTCCTGAAAATGATGCTGAAACAATTGAAAGCGTTAGAAAAGAATACAATCCTTTGCAATATGCATTAATAAAAAGTCATGTAACATTATGCAGAGAAGATGAACTTGAAGAGATAGATAAAGTAATATTAAATGTAGAAAATATTAACCAAGCCAATGTTGATATTAACTTTGGTGAAGTAATAAGATTTGACTATAGAAAAGGATTAATGCTTCCAGCAATGGGAAATAATAAGTCATTTGAAAACCTACGAAAACTAATTTTAGAAGGAATAATAGAAACACCGAGAAACCATGAACCTCATATAACATTAATGCATCCAAGAAATAGTACTTGCACGGATGAAATATTTGCAGAAATTAAAAACTATAGTTTTCCTAATAAAATAACCTTTAATAAAATTAGTTTGATAGAACAAGAAATAGGAATGCCTTGGAAGATTATAAAGGAGTTTGAATGAAAAAGTTCCTGTTGATTGTTTGCAATCAACAGGAATAAATCATCAATATTTACGATTTACAAAAAGCAATATGATCTTCTATATGTGAACCAGATACTCTTCCTGCACCACTTGTAAGCCTAAGTGTTAATTTTAGCCAAACAATAAAAGCACATTTTGGATAACCAGTCGTAACAAAAATTTGCCCTGTAGCACCTTCACCATGTACATCATCTACGCCTGAAACATTTTGAATAATAGACGATATTGGTGGCGGAACAGGAACATTACCTTCAATATAAATATGCATTGTTTCCATGTGTGGGTGGCAGCAAGTGTAGTTGGCCGTAATTGTATCCACAATCGTTCCGCAGCCCGCATCAACCGCCGTAGTTTCATTTATTTCTAGCATATTTACTCCAAAAGATTTTATATCTCCATTTGGAATTGTGCCAACATATCCCCAACTTGGGTGTCTTCTTTGTATGTAAGATACATTGCACAACACAATTTTTGTAAGTTGGTTCGTATTGTGTATGGCAAGCGTGACAGCATCTCTTGCTTCAAAAATAATTTTAAAAGTATGTGTGCCAGCTTTTTTAGCCGCAGGTACAGCACTGCCAGCTTTAAATACTGGTGCAGGAATGGTTAAATCAAAATCATCTTTTGCAAATTTTGTATTGGTAGCATCTAAAGCT
>JANOZW010000172.1:0-5287 GCA_031429575.1 Ferruginibacter sp. | reverse complement strand
GGGTGACTTGCTTGTTGCTATGACGGAGCAAGCAGCAGGTTTAGTGCACTTAAAAATGCAGGTACATTTGTGATATCAACTTTTACCGCACAAAAAACTACAGAAGCTGCCATAGATAAGGCTTTGGAAGTAGTTGATCATTTACATAAGAAAGGTTTTGATGAAGCTGCACTTACCTCTGCAAAAAATTATGTAAAAGGACAATTTCCTCCACGCTATGAAACAGCCTCACAATTATCAAATTTATTAACCCAAATGTTTTGGTATGGCTTTGATGAATCATTCATTAATACTTTTGAAAAAAATGTAGATGGGCTTACATTAGAAAAGGCAAAACAGATAGTAGCTACTTATTTCCCTAAAGATAAATTGCAATTTGTAATGGTAGGGAAAGCGTCAGAAATAAAAAAGATTGTTACCAAGTATGGTACACTTTCTGAAGCACAAATAAAGGAGGATATAAAATAATAAGAAATTTTTAAATAAAAATGCCTGTAAATATTTTTTGTTTACAGGCATTTCTTTGTCTAATATCTAACGTCTAAAAATCTAACATCTAATTTACTCCACTTTTGTAATTTTAATAATATTTGTAGGCAAATGCAATGCTATTGGTGTACTACCAGTATTTACCACTATGTCATCTTTTTTTACAAATCCTCTTTCTTTTAAAATATCAATTTGGTCATAAATAATATCATCCAAGCTTTCTTCTTCTGCATAATAAAATGCACGTACGCCCCAGCTTAAGCTCAACTGGTTTATCAAACTTTTTTCTTTACTAAAAATATACAACGGTGTTTTTGGTCGGTAACTACTAAGCATAAATGCCGTGTAACCACTCTGTGTCATACCTATTAAAGCACTTGCGTTGCTGTCTTTAGAAAGATTACAAGCACTATAGCAAATAGCATCGCTTACAAAAGAAGGTGAGTGCGGTTGCGGTGTAAGGATATCATCACGATCATAATCGTAAATGGTTTTCTCCGCTTCTAATATTATTTTGCTCATGGTTTCTACCACCAAAGTAGGGTAGAGTCCTGTGGCAGTTTCTCCACTAAGCATTACCGCATCTGCACCTTCCAATACTGCATTGGCTACATCACTCACCTCGCTTCTGTTTGGTTTTGTACGGTCAAGCATGCTCTCCATCATTTGCGTAGCCACAATTACTGGCTTAGCTCGGTGCATACATTTTTTAATAATATCTTTTTGCACCATCGGTACTTGCTCTATTGGAATTTCTACACCAAGGTCGCCCCGAGCCACCATTATACCATCGCTCTCTACAATAATATCTCTAAGGTTTAGCAATGCTTCAGGCATTTCAATTTTTGAAATTACTTTTATTTTACTTGCTTTTTCTTTTAGTTTTTCTTTCAGCATGCGTACATCGGCTACTTTTCTTACAAAAGAAAGTGCTACCCAATCCAACTTTTGCTCAATAATAAATGCAAGATCTTCAAAATCTTTTTCGGTCATAGAAGGCATGGTAAGTGAGCTATCAGGAAGGTTTACACCTTTCTTCGGTGTTAATACACCACCCAGTGTTACTCGCATCAATACCTCTTTATCGTTCAATACTTTTACTACACTTAATTCCATTTTACCATCATCCAGAAAAATACGTTCGCCTACTTTTACATCAGTTGCAAGATTAGGATAGGATACATAAATTTTTTCGTTGTTACCCACCATTTTTTGGGTAGTAAAAATAAATTCATCTCCTTCTTTTAAAGTAAGCTTACCATTTTCTAAATCACCCACCCTAAGTTTTGGCCCTTGTAGGTCGCCTAAAATGGCAATGTTGTATGGCTCTTGTTTAATTATTTTTCTGATATTATTTATTACGTCTAATTTATCCTCATGGCTACCATGAGAAAAATTTAATCGAAATACATTTACACCGGCTTTTACTAATGCAAGTAATCCGTCGTAAGTATTACAGGCAGGACCAACTGTTGCTACAATTTTTGTTCTTTTTTGAGAATGGGCAAGCCCTGCTTCTCTGTCCATACCTGTGTGAAGGTATTTTTCTAAATTTTTTGACATATTATATTTTAAAATTTTACTAGTAAGTATTTTAATTTGCTACGCAAATATTTTTTGCCACTAAGGCTCGAAGGCACTAAGTTTTAAAAGCTTCACTTTTGTTTTTTGCTTCGCAAAGTTTTATTGCCGAAAAGTCGGTAAGGGGTTTTATCATTGTCTTATTGTGCTTTTTAAATATGGATAAGGCGGAAAGAAAAAATGCTTCGCATTTTATAAACTCCAAAATAAGCTTACATACTAATCAACAATTAAACAATTTAACAATTAAACCATTCAACAATCTTCACAAATTTTAAACCTGCATGAAAAACTTTGAACCTTCAACCTTGAACTTTCAACCTTCTTACGTCGCCAATATCTTGACAATCTTCATCCATTCTTCGCTTATACGTTGCTTTCTTTTTACCGCTTCATCTAATGGAATGTAATGCATCTTGTTATTTACAATTCCAATAAACACATTAAATCGTTGTTCAATAAAACACTCTACCGCATGGTAGCCCATTCTGCTGGCTATTACTCTATCAAAACAACTAGGTGCACCACCTCTTTGTATATGCCCAAGTATGCACACCCTAAGATCTAATTTTGGAATTTCTTTGTGTAATAATTTTGCTAGCTCATCTGCACCACCAAAGTCATCACCTTCGGCTATCACAATAATATTTACAAGCTTTTTTCTTTTTTCTTTTTCTTTAAACGATGCAATAAGGTCTGCAACTTTTGTCTTTTTTTCTGGAATAAGAATATGCTCTGCACCAGTAGAGATACCACTGTGTAATGCAATATAACCTGCATCTCTGCCCATTACTTCTATAATAAAAAGCCTGTCATGCGCATCTGCAGTGTCTCTTATTTTATCTATGGCTTCAACAGCGGTATTTACAGCCGTATCAAAACCGATGGTGAAATCTGTACCTGCAATATCTTTATCTATCGTGCCTGGCAAACCAATACAGGGTATATCAAATTCATTACTGAAAATTTGGGCACCCCTAAAACTACCATCGCCGCCAATTATTACCAAGCCTTGTATGCCATGTTTTTTAAGATTTGCATGTGCTTTTTTTCTTCCAGCTGCTGTAAAAAATTCCTGGCATCTACTCGTTTTTAAAATGGTACCACCACGTTGTATAATATTGGCTACACTTCGGTTTTCTAATTTTTGTATATCACCATCTACCATGCCGCTATATCCACGCATAATGCCATAGACTTCCATACCATGGTAGTTGCCTGTACGTACTACTGCACGTACCGCAGCATTCATACCCGGACTATCACCACCACTCGTAAGTACACCAATTTTTGTAATTTTCTTTTTCATTTATATCCTATTCTATTTAAAATATTATTTTTTAATTTTTGCCACGGATAAAAGTAAACAGCGTTTTCGCAGAGCCTTCATTTGCACATTTGCCTATTTGCAAATTTGCACATTCTTCTTACATTCTCTCCGGCACGCCAGCCCCCAACAACTGCATTCCATTTTTCAAAATATTTGTTGTCATCATGGCTAATTGTAAACGTAATTTTTTCTTCTCCTCACTTTCTGCATTTGCAATAGAGTGCTCTGCTAAAAATGAGTTGAAACATTTTGCTACATTGAAAACAAAGTTTGCAATTTTTGAAGGATCCAATTCCTTTGCTGCTTCTAAAATTACAGAAGGAAATTGCTCTGCAAGTACCAATATTTCTTTTTCACTTGTCAATAATGTTGTTGATGCAATTACAGCATCATTCAATTCATTTTTCCTAATAATATTTCTTGTTCTTGCATAGGTGTATTGCACAAATGGCCCTGTAAATCCATGAAAGTCTATTGACTCTTCAGGATTAAAAATCATTTTCTTTTTTGGGTCCACACGAAGCAAATAAAATTTCATAGCACCTAAGCCAATCGTATTGTACAATTCTACCAATTCATCTGCTGTAAAATCTTTTACCTTCCCCAGTTCTTCTGTATGCCTTTTAGATGTGTTTATCATTTCTTCCACCAAATCATCCGCATCCACAACCGTCCCTTCACGGCTTTTCATTTTACCACTTGGTAGTTCTACCATGCCGTAAGATAAATGATGAATAGCATCTGCGGAAGCTACACCTAATTTTTGTGCAATTAACTTTAGCACTTTCATGTGGTAATTTTGCTCATCGCCAATTACATAAATGCTTTCGTCTATTTTATACTCTTCATATTTTTGCTGTGCAAGACCAATATCTTGGGTGATGTACACGCTGGTGCCATCTTTGCGTAGCACCAATTTTTCATCTAATCCATCAGCCGTTAAATCTATCCATACACTACCATCTTCTTTTTTTACAAATACGTCTTTGTCTAAACCGAGTTGTACTATTTTTTTTCCTAAAAGGTAAGTGTTGCTCTCATAATAGGTTTTATCAAAATCACTACCAATATTTTTATACGTTACTTCAAAACCAGCATATACCCAGCTGTTCATTTCTTTCCAAAGTTCCATTACTTCTGGTTTGCCGGCTTCCCAATCTTGTAGCATTTGTTGCGTAGCTTTCATAATAGGCGCTTCTTTCTCTGCTTCTTTTTCGGTCATTCCCTTAGCTACAAGCTCAGCTATTTGGCGTTTGTGTTCATCATTAAATTTTACATAATACTTTCCTACAAAATGATCGCCCTTTGTATTTGTACTTTGTGGTGTAGCACCATTAGCAAACATTTGCCAAGCTATCATGCTCTTACAAATATGCACACCTCTATCGTTTACAATACAACTTTTAAATACTTCGTAGCCGCATGCTTTTAATATTTCAGCTACAGACCATCCTAAAAAGTTATTTCTTAAATGCCCAAGGTGCAGTGGCTTATTTGTATTGGGAGATGAATATTCTACCATTACCTTTTTACCATTCATTGGGTGTTTACCAAAACATATATCATTATAATTTTTGTGTAGCAATTGCAGCCAAAAATCATCTGCTATGGATAAATTTAAAAACCCTTTTATAATATTAAAACCCGTAAATAATGTAGGATTATTTTTGATAAGGTCATTCCCAAATTCTTCTCCAAGCGCATCTGGGCTTTTACCAGTTTTTTTCAATAAAGAAAAAAGTACCACGGTATAATCGCCTTCAAATTCAGGCTTTGTAAGATTTATTTGAAAATCTTTTTCGGTAAATGCTTGGTTGTAAAGATTATTTAAACTGTTTACAGCTGCCGCTTGCAGACTTTGTACAATGCTCATATGCTCAAATATAC
>JANOZW010000171.1:0-20831 GCA_031429575.1 Ferruginibacter sp. | reverse complement strand
TAGCTTTTTTTATTGGTGCATTGCTACCTACACTGGTACATGTTTTTGTTTTTACAGGTTTTTTTATTTTGTATGGTGCACTAAAAAGTAGAAGCCAAAGTGGTCTTATATCTTTTGTTGTATTTATCATTTGCCCTGTTTTATTGTTTTTACTATTTACAGATCGAACTTTTGTAGAAGTTACCAAATATGGCAAAGACTCTTATCAGGCAGGTGGGGAAGGTTTTTTTGATACCAACTTAAGTTTTCTTACAAATATTTTTCATGTAAATTTTCCACAAATGAAAGATGCTGCTGGTAATTTATTGTACATGAACGATGCAGATGGATTACAAACGCCTGCACCAGATTATAGCAATGCGGCACAAGTTGTTTTCCATTCTCAAACAGGTATTCTGCTAATGCGGTTTATTGCATTTGCCTACACCTATCATTATTTAAATTGGTTTAGCAAAACAGAAGTTATTAAATGGCACAAAGTGCCTAAGGCAAGGTTTATTGGGGTAATAATATTGTGGGTTGTATCTCTAGTTCTTTATGGTGTTAACTATGCACTTGGTTTGCGTTGGCTATACTTCCTAAGCTTTTGCCATGTATTGCTGGAGTTTCCATTAAATATGGTATCCATTACTGGTATATTTAAGGAAGGTGCTAGTATTGCTAGCAATGGTTTTAAACTTACGCCGGTTATTGCTAAGGGTAAATAATGGAATGTGCATATAAGTAATCCTCTAAATTTTTCTTTCTAAAAAACACCATCTTACTACTTAAAATATTATTCTGAATTTTCAATAATAATTGAAAATTACTTATCTTTGCACTTTAAAATAAATGCAATGAAATTAGTAATAATAGGAGGAGGCTTTGGCGGGCTTAGGCTTGCAAGGGAGCTGAGTAACAGGGCAGGATTTGATATTACTTTGTTAGACAGGTTTAATTACCATCAATTTCAACCACTTTTTTATCAGGTAGCTACAGCAGGGCTTGATCCTAGTAATATTTCTTTTCCGCTCCGCAAAGTATTTCACCATAGTAAGAATGTACGCTTTTGTATGGCAACGGTAAAAGAGATTGTACATGCACAAAACAAAGTAATAACAGACATAGGTGATTTTGAGTACGACAAATTGGTAATAGCCACAGGTGCTGATACAAACTTTTTTGGTAATGAATTGATGCAGGCGAATGCCATGCCCATGAAGAGTACGGTGGAAGCCATTGAACTTAGGCACAGAATATTAAAAAACTTTGAAGATGCTGCAGCAAGTACAGATAAAATAGAACTACAACGATTAATGAATGTGGTGGTAGTAGGAGGTGGGCCAACAGGCGTGGAGCTTAGCGGTGCCATTGCAGATATGCGTAGGTTTGTGTTACCAAAAGATTATCCCGAGTTAGATTTTTCTACCATGAAAATTACTTTGCTAGAAGGCACAGGAAAAACACTCGGTACTATGAGTGAAAAAAGCAGTGAGCAATCTCAACGATATTTAGAAAACCTTGGAGTACTGGTAAAAACAAATGCGATACTAAAAAGTTATGATGGTAAAACGGCTTTATTGCAGGATGGCACAACTATAGAAACAGCGTTGGTTATTTGGGCAGCAGGTATAAAGGGAAATGTATTGCCAGGTATAGATGCAACCATTATTGCAAGAGGAAATAGAATAAGAGTAAACAAACAGTGTTTGGTAAATGGTTTTGAAAACGTATATGCCATTGGCGATGTAGCCTTTATGGATACAGATGTTGCTTACCCCAATGGTCACCCACAAGTAGCGCCAGTGGCCATACAGCAAGCAGACATGCTTGTAAATAATTTGAAACTCATAAACATGAAAAGCAATGCAGACCGCATGCAAACTTTTGTGTACAATGATAAAGGTGCTATGGCTACAGTAGGTAGAAAACTAGCGGTGGTAGATATGCCAAAACCAAAATTACATTTCGGTGGATTTTTAGCTTGGTTGGTATGGATGTTTTTACACTTGATGCTTATACTCGGCGTAAAAAATAGATTATCCGTTTTCTTTAATTGGTTTTATAATTATTTTACGAAAGACCAAAATTTAAGGTTGATTTTTAAAGTGAATTATAGGGAGAGGAGTAAGGGGTAAAATCAATTATAAATAATCCTACCTGTAAATTTTACTTAAAGGCGATAAAAGATTTTTTTACAAAAAAATAGTATAGCCACAAAGACGCTAAGACACAAAGAAAAAATGCAACGCATTTTTTCTACTTCGTGCCTTTGGGCCTTGGTGGCAAACCATATTTTTCGCAGCGAAGTTGCGTAAAACTGTTTCTTAAATTACTCAAAGTTTTGCCGAAAAATGAATTTGCGGCTGATACCCATTTCTAAAAACTTCCACATAACTAGTAGGAGTTAATACATCTACCATTTGGTTTTTATTAAATGTAGTAATTTTTTTGTATCCTGTAAAAGACCATTCATACAAATTTTGCTCATGCCATAAATATGCATTTTCATTTGTAGGTAGTTTTATAAAAACCCCATCTGGCAATGTTTGTAAGGAAATAGAAAATGTTTTTTGTATATTATTTTCATCCAATCTTTCTTTGTGAATGATGTTGTCAATAACATCCATTTTTGTATTTTCTATTAAGCCATGTTTTTCTCCATTGGCTTGTAGCCAAAGGGTTTTAAAACGTTTAAAATCGGCATGCCTGCAAAAGCCACATGGGCGATGGCCCGCTGCAAAGGCGGTGGCTTCATCTAAAAAAAATAATTCTGTCCATCGGTTGGGTCTCATTACTTCTCTGTGCATGCCTTTATATTTCAGCATACAGGTTATCCAATATTTTACTGCATGGTTTTTTATAATTTCTTTTTGCCTGTTGTGTATTACGCCTCTATTGCCAGTATAAGCACCACGCTCAGGTGTGGCAGTTATTTTGCTGAAAGGGTTTATGCGGTTTTGGAGGGGCATGGTGGTTTTGTTTGCGTGAAGTTATGTTTAGCAAATTTATTTAAAGTTGTTATCTACCGTTATCAATAAATCTTAATAATTTAAACCATCACAAAAAATTATACACACCAAATTATTGTTGAACAAAGAACTACTGCCCAAAGGCGCAGGGATCCCGACAAAAAAATCGGGATACGTGGGAAGTAGTAGCCCATAGGAGGGAGGAACGACCGACGAGGACTACTACGGCCCGTTACCGCTGCTAAATAATGGTATAAGCTCACCGCCCAAAAAAAATTCTTAATTCTGTTTTTATACCAATAACCTAATCCAACAATCAAATAAATGAGTATATTTTTAATGACTTAAATTTGTACTCTTAAAACCTTTTAATGGCTTATACTTCCCTCGAAGAATGTTTACTAGACCTTGAAAAAAATGGACAACTTATTCGCATAAAAGAAGAAGTAGATCCGCACCTAGAAATGGCTGCCATACACTTGCGCATACATGAGGCGGGTGGAAAAGCTATTCTATTTGAAAAAGTAAAGGGCTCAAAGTACAGAGCGGCATCGAATATTTTTGGCACGCTGGATCGGAGTGAATTTATTTTTAGAAACACATTGGGGCATGTAAGAAATTTAATTGATTTAAAAAATAACCCAGTTGAAGCTATTAAAAAACCTTTTAAAAATATAGCCACACTAGCTGCTGGTTTTAAAGCACTACCATTAAAAAATGCTATAAACAAACCTGTACTTTTTGAAGAAATAAAAATAGAAGATATACCACAAATTGTGCATTGGCCAATGGATGGTGGCGCTTATGTAACGCTGCCACAAGTTTACACAGAAGATATAGACAAGCCTGGCATTATGAATGGCAACATGGGTATGTATCGCATACAATTATCGGGCAACGATTATGTGATGAATGAAGAAATTGGTTTGCATTATCAATTGCATAGGGGTATTGGGGTGCACCAAACAAAGGCAAACAAAAAAGGGCAACCACTTAAAGTGAGTATTTTTGTGGGTGGCCCACCGGCACATTCTGTAGCTGCTGTAATGCCGCTGCCTGAGGGTTTGGGCGAAGCTACTTTTGCTGGCGCATTAGGCGGGCGCAGGTTTCGTTATACCTACAAAGATGGTTTTTGCATAAGTACCGATGCAGATTTTGTAATAACAGGAACGGTAGAGCCTTTGCAAAATAAACCTGAAGGGCCGTTTGGAGATCACTTAGGTTACTACAGTTTGAAACATGATTTTCCGCTAATGAAAGTGCACAAAGTGTATGCACGTAAAAATGCTATTTGGCCATTTACAGTTGTTGGCCGCCCACCGCAAGAAGATACAAGTTTTGGGCAACTCATACACTCCATAACTGGTAGTGCGTTGCAAAACGAAATACCTGGGCTTAAAGAAGTAAATGCGGTGGACGCTGCGGGTGTGCATCCACTCTTGCTTTCCATTGGCAGCGAGCGCTACACACCATACACACCTGCTACACAACCTGCGGAAATTCTCACCATTGCCAATCATATTTTGGGTACGGGGCAATTGAGTTTGGCAAAATTTTTATTCATAACTTCTGATGCAGAAAATAAAATAGATATACATCACATTGAGGAATATTTTATTTATTTACTAGAAAGAATTAATCTTAAAAGAGATATACATTTTTACACCAATACTACAATAGATACACTCGATTATTCAGGTACATCTATAAATAGTGGTAGCAAAGTAGTGTTTGCTGCTAATGGTATAGTGAAAAGAACATTGGGTAAAATTGTTCCTGTTTTTCTAAATGAGTACAATGGTACATTCATTATGCCTGGTGTTTTATCTATACAATTAAAACCTTTTACAACCTACGATGCAGCACATGAAGAGATGAATAGCATAAATGAAAAATTAAAAATGTATGCGGCGGAATTAGATTCATTTCCAATAATTATTTTGTGCGATGATGCAAATTTCGCAGCAGAAAAATTGAATAACTTTTTGTGGGTTGCCTTTACCCGTACCAATCCATCACATGATATTTACGGCATAAATAGTTTTACAGAAAATAAACATTGGGGTTGTACATCTGTAATTTTTGATGCAAGGATAAAGCCACACCATGCACCGCCTCTTGTGTTAGATGAAGGAGTTGAGAGGAGGGTGGATGAGGTTTTGAAAGATATACTAAACAAATAGAAAGGCATTGGATTTTAATCATAAAAAAGCGAGTTACTTTCAAAATAACTCGTTTTATACAATATCAAAAAAAATTACATTGCTGCCACTTTTGCGGCTGTTTTTCTATCACGAGCCATACCTTCTTTATCACCTAGTTTTGCTTCTGCAAATTCAGAACCATAACCTACAGCTTCTTTAATTTGAGTAGCAGCAGCACCATTGGCAATTAAATCTTTCATTACTTGTTTTGCTCTACTATCGCTTAAAGCTTTGTTTTTGGTAGCATCGCCGCTTACATCAGTATAGCCGCCAAGCTTTAATACTACATTAGGATATGCCTTAAGAACAGCAGCTACATTTTTAATTTGTTGCAATGCTTTTAGAGTAGCATACACCGTTTTGCCAGAAACAAACTGTACATCATGTAAGTTGAACCAATTGGCTTTTTTATCAACGGTATCAATTTTACCAGTTTTAATAAAGTTTACCAAGGTATTTTCAAAGCCATCTTTTGCAATACCTGTTAGTATAATACCGCCACCTAAATCTACATCACCAGCAGTACCTAAGTCATAATTCACCACACCTGTAACCGTATCTACGGTTACTTTTGGTGCCACAAGCGGTACAACATTAGCAGTAATTACCGTATCGTTTTTTACAGGGTCAGTTGCTACTACAGTTTCTTTATTGTTGCAACTTCTCCGTAATAAAAATGCTGCTCCTAATAAAAGAAGTGGTACAAACCATTTAAGCCACCCCATAGAACCGCCAGTTGTGTCGGCGGCGGCTGTATCGTTATAAGAGGCTGCTGAAGTAGCTGTTTCTCTTATCGGTGTTGATGCTGTGGCATTCGTTGTAGCTGCTACCGTGGCAGTAACTGCTGCTGCAGCTGTAGCCATTGTAGCTCCACTAATATTGCCAGTAATTGGCACAACTTTATTAGCAAAATCATTTCCTTTAAATTGTAATAATGCATTTAATTCTCCCTTCGATTTATGTGGGCAACTTCTGCCAATTTCACTATGTTCATTTCTATTGCCTGAATGTTTTTGATGATCTCCACCGCCCCATAATAATAAAAGATGGGCACCATGCTCTTCTATTACAGAATAGCGCTCTACCAAATCGCAGTTTTTTAAAATAGCATTAATGCCTCTTTCCATTTTTTCTACAGAAGGGTAGGCTTCGCTTCGCATTACTATTTCATCTTCATTTACCCATGCAAAATAATGGTTGCCATTTTGGTGTTGAAAGGTTATAAAACCTGGGTGAGTTACAGACTTATTGTTAATTTGTTCTTTGTATTCGCCACAAATTAAGTAGTCATCTTGTACGGTGGTTGACATAAAAAAAGTTTGAGGTTAAAAATTTAGTTATGTTAAATGTAATGAAAAAATATTATTCAATAAAATATTAGTGAATTTTTTTTGATTTATCTCATTGGTAAACATATTGATAGTCGGTATTACTACTTACATTTACTACTTTATACTTCTACATTCTAATGTAAATTTTTACTACTTTTATACAAACAAAACCATGAAACATATTTTAATATTTCTATTGAGTATTTCAGCCTTACGATCTTTTTCTCAAGAAAGTAGTTACCATAATTATTATTGGAATGGCGGAGAAAATTACGAAGCAATGGTAGCAGCAACCAATTGTTATATTAGAGAAACCCCTTCGCTTAATGGAATTTTATTGGATTCACTACAAGTAGGAAAAGAAATAAAAGTTATTAAATCTACCACAAATGATTTAAAAATTAAAGGCATTAATGTTTCTTGGGTAGAAATTGAATACACAAACAAGGATAGTATTGTATCCAAAGGGTTTTTATGGAAAGGATTTTTAGCAGTAGGGTTTACAAAAAAAGGAAAAAATATTTACCTAACCGCTATTGAAAAAATTGAAATAAAAAAGGAAAAGGATTTCGAAATGCCCTATTTTTCAATTGTAGTAAAAATATTGGATAACAACAATTTGATTATAGACCAAAAAAACATACAAAAAAACATTACAGAAAGTGCTTACTTTGAGGGTAAAGCCATAGGAGATTTTGGTTTAAAAAACTTGCAAGATATTTATAGAATTAGTTTTAACGGGGAAGCTTGTGCCATACCATCCTTGTTTTACTACTTTGGTTGGAATGGTAAAAAACTAATATTGCTCCCAGAAAAATATTCGGTTGGTGATGCTGGGGTTTTTTATCATACAGAAAATTTTGTTTTTCCAAAAGAAGAAGGAGGTAAACCCAATTTGATAATAAAACAAATAGAAGAAGCAACAAGCACAGATCAAAATGCTGAAATATTTAATATAACAGAACACAGCGAAATGTATACATGGGATGGAGAGAAAGCTACTTTTTTGAGGAAGGAAAAAAGCAAGAAGTATAAAAAGAAATTGTGAGTAAAAAATATATGCATTATTTCTTAGAACTTATCTGCTTTATACACTTTTATTACACCATCATTTTCACTGCTAACAACCAATAAACTTTCATTCGTTGGGCTTTTGTTAGCAGGTATAAATAAAACACCTTCTGGCGCATCGCCACATTTTAGCATTTTTATAAATACAGGATTTGTAGGTATCGTTACATCGTATAAAGCTACTGCATCGGCTCTTTCAAGTCCAATAAATGCAATTGTTTTATTACCTACTTTCCCTATGGTTATGCCTTCTGGTTCTGCGCCCTTATCATCACTACGAGCATCATCATATACATTTTCTGCAATGGCTTTTGCATCCAATTCGTTTTTGCTATCATAAACCATGCTGCCTGTTATACCATTCCAAACACTAAATGAACGTGCACCAAAAGAATATAAAATATCCATGTCACCATCATTGTCTGTATCGCCTAGTTTGTTGGTTACATTTAATCTTCCCATTTGTGCATCTAGTTTTAAAGTAGTTGCATTTGGAAAAGCAGTAGCATCCAGGTTTAATGTTTTCACCCTTTTTACTTCACTAAAAGCTGTGTATTCTCTTGCATCACCTTCATTTGCAGTAAACAAATATGGCACGCCATTGTTGTTTAAAACAGCAATAGCATCTGGTTGGTACATTCCCTTAAGCTGCCAATTGCCAAGGGTTTTGGTATTGTCTAAATCACTTACATCTATTTTATTATTGGGCGAATTATAATCTTTAAAACCCAATGTAAAAATTTTTGTAAATGTTTTTGTGGTTAAATCTAACACCGCAATAGCATTGTTTTCTTGCAAGGTTATCCATGCTGTTTTAGAATCTTCTGCCACGGTTATGTACTCTGGTTCTATATCATTTATAAAATTATTAGTAGGGCTAAAAATACGCAAGCCATTACTCATCAATGTATTTAGTTGAGAAAGAAAAGCAGAAAAATCTATGGTAGTAACTGCATAATCTTGGTTAACCATAATGATGGAAACAGTACCTGCGGGGTCAGCAGTGTAGTCTGAACTTGGCTCGGCTTCGTTGGCAGTCAATATAAAATTACCATCAGGGCTATAAGTAACCATGTCTGGCAAAGCACCTACAGTTATCACTTTTACTTCTGCATAAGTAGTGGTATTAAAAACAACTACTTTTCCTACATCTTGTTTAATACTTGCTTCCAATGCTGCTGCAAGTTTTCCATCATGCACATCTAAACTATTTACTGCACCACCGTAAGTACTCAAATTAATGATGGCAATTTTTTGTGGACTTGCAGGATTTGCAAAATCTATTACATCTATTTGATTGGTTGTACTATTGTTTACGGTAAACAATCTTTTTGTTACTGGGTCGAATGTAGAAATTTCAGCGGCACCTGCACCGCCAATAGTTAAGGAAGCTATTTCTTTAAAAGTGGACGCATCTTCTGTAAGGGTAGGAGTTGTATCTGATGTTGTTTTCTTACAACTTAAAAATAATAACACACAAATGGGTAACAAAAATTTATTCATAGTAGAAATTTATGTGAACAAAATTGTGTTTTGTATGTTACTATGTTGTTAAGAGAACATTACGGAATTATTAATATTTTTTGAGTGATGTTTTTATATTTAAAAATTATTTTACAGCCTCGGTTGCGTAGAAGGCAAAGGCACAAACTCTTCGCCTCATTTGTTGACTAATAAAAACGACTCGTAATTATTTTTTTCTTCCAAATATTTTTTTAAATGATTTGCCAATTGATGTAAAAATGTTCTTGCGTTTTGGTTTTACAGAATATCCTTTTAAAGATATTTGTGGTGGAAAATAGTTTTGTGATACGTTTAGCATGCAAAGCATTTTAATGGTATTATTAAAATAGTCATTATCTTCTATAGGTTCATTTATAACATATGTCCACAAATCATTTAACCAAATTTGGTTTGCTTTATTTACACATGCCGATACAGCAAGAGGTGATATAAACACTAAACTTTTATAGTTGCTGCCTTCAATACTATTTCCATTTAATTCATACCCTGCTTCTATTTTATTTATATCATTGTTGGTTTGTTTTTTAAACCAATTATTTATTTTATCCAATGCAGTTTTTGCTCTTTTATCGCCATTTATCAAATAGCTTGTACCTAAGTGCCATGGTACCCTGCATGAGTTATAAAAATATGCGTCATCATTTGCACTTTCTAAAAAATAATCTTTAACAGGGTGTGGAATACTATCTACATCTTCTACAAAATCAGGTATCAATCCAGTTTCTGGGCTAAAATTTTTTTGCATCGTTTTTATTATACTAAAGCAACTTGTATTGATTGCATTCCATGTTTTATCGTTTGTAAATGCATAAAAACTTTCAAAATGATCGTACATAAAATCAGAAGGTCTCGTGTCATCAATGCTTGTAGGAATAGTAGCCCAATCTCCCAAAAGAAGTGTGTTCGTTTTGGTATTTACTTCTGATGCCTTTATAGCATTCATTAATTCAATAGCCTCATTCAAATAATTTATTTTTCCTGTACTTCCCCATTGTGTATGTGCCAATAAGAGTGCATAGGCAATATCCAAATCGCCATCGGTAGCAGCACTTGTACCATTGCTAATACAACCTTTTGCCTGCCGCCAATTCATTAATTTTGGGTTTATTGTACTCGGATTTTTTTTAAACCATTGATACATGCCGTCAAAATATTCTTTGGCTTTTGTATCAAAACCTGCCATGTAGGCTACTATTACCATACCATAGCCTTGCCCTTCGCTCACGCAAATATTTTCACCATTAATATACTCTATGTAATATTCGCCCTTGGTACAACCTGGTTTTAAATAAGTATTTTTCCAAGCTGTGTAAAAAGAAGATGTAGCATTATCCATCTCTGTTTGTGTTTGATTGGTTGGTTTTATGCAACCTTTGGTTACAGGATAGTGGCTTGGATAAGGGGTTGTAGGCTTTTGCGCAAATGTTATTAGAGAAACAATACATGATATTGTTATTGAAAATACTTTTTTATACATAAAAAAATTTATGCAAAATTATATGTATTCTATATTTAGCGTATTTATATATAGATTTTTTTGTAACTTTTTTGTAACTTTTTTCCCATTTGATACGTGCAATCTTAATGAAAGCCATACTTTCCATTATCACATGCCTTTGCGTGGTCTTTGACCTGCAAAGCCTATTTGTAAAAACCTACAAGAAAAACAATAATTTAAAATATACTGGTTTATGAAATCAATTTATAGAATTTTATTATTGTTTGGTCGGCTGGTCGAAGATATGAGACCATGCCTCGGCGACTCACGGGTGGTAGCGATGGGTGCTCAAGAATTTACGAGTTGTAACAATCGAGGAAATAGAAATCATTATTTTTTATCAAATAGAAATTTAGTTCCGCAAACAATTCTCAGTTCATTCTTAAAAGAAATAGTGTCAATATAACTGGAATTAGGATTTTCATTAAATTGGCTAGTTACAAAACCTACAACCTGTCTTCCATTACTTTCTATGTAATCATTTACTAATTTCCTATACTCATTTGATACAAAATCTCCTTGTACACTCTCAATAGTAATTTTATAATTTACCAATTTTGGATTCTTAGCTATAAATAGTAAAGTCTTTTTATCTAAATCAGTTAAACTTACAACTCTCTCTTTATTTACATTTATCGTTCCGTTATCGCCATTATACTGAATACCATTGTTTGGAGCATTATTAATTATTTTATTCTTAGAATCTCTGTCTTTAATTAACTCTTCTTCTTTATTTTTTTTAACAGTGTTTTTTTGTTTAGAACTTTCAATAACAGTTGGTTTATTATTATAATTGTTATTTTGTACTTTTATAACATCTCTTCCCGAACTAATTATATCTCCATTATTTTTTTCTATATAAATATTCTGGTTTGCTTTTACGTTACTGTCTTTTGTAGTTTTTGGCTCTTCCTTTTTAACGTCAGGTATATTCATTTCAAAACCCGGAGCCTTATTATGCTTACCATTAATAGATAGAAAAATTATTAATGACACAAATGCTATGGTAGCACATGCTAAAATAATCTTTGAAAATAAAGAAGTTTTTTTATTTTCTAAAGTCCGATTTACGTCTAAATTTATTGCCATTTAAATGATTTTATATTCATATTTACAAAACTAAAATATTGAGTACAAAATTACTATAAAAATTAGTTGCTATTTATAACAACTTATAAACATCTCTGAATTCAAAAATATTAATAGTATTTCGAAGAGTATATCTCACTTAATATTCTCCACCCACCATCCGTTTCTATCTCCTCCACAATAGAAGCCAAATAGAATTACCTGTGGTCAGCGCAGCCCCGATGGGCAGTAGTAGCTGCCGCATAAGAGAACTTTAAAGTATAATGCAACTTGCTGCGGCACTACTACAGACAGCGGGAAACTGAAGTTCATCAATGGTTTGCTGCCGAAGCTTCTAAAAAAAATAACACAATAAAACTTCAAATTCTAAAATTGTCAGGCTGAGCTTGTCGAAGCCGGTGCTATTTGTAACGAAGTTTTTTTCTTGTGCAACCCGCCTTCGACAAGCTCAGGCTGACACTACAATTATGGAAGCGATGAATAGCAATTTCCTCCTTAACCCATAAACCCATAAATTTGCCACACAATTAAAATTATGCACGAAGAAAAAAGCCTCAACTTCCTTGAGGAGATTATAGAAAAAGATTTAGCAGAAGGAAAATACAAGAGCATCGTAACTCGGTTTCCGCCGGAACCTAATGGGTATTTGCATATGGGGCATGCTACGGCTATTTGTTTAAATTTTGGGCTTACAAAAAAATTTGCTGGCTATACAAATTTAAGGTTTGATGATACCAACCCTGTAACGGAAGAAACCGAATATGTGGATAGCATAAAGGAAGATATTCAATGGCTTGGCTTTGAGTGGAAGAATGAATTGTATGCATCTGATTATTTTGATACGCTGTACAAATACGCTGTAATGCTTATCAATAAAGGGTTGGCGTATGTGGACGGTAGTACATCGGAAGAGATAGCAGCACAAAAGGGAACACATACAGAGCCTGGTGTTGGCAATGTATATAGAGAAAGAAGCATTGCAGAAAATTTAGATTTATTTGCTCGTATGAAGGCGGGTGAGTTTGCCGATGGTGCAAAAATACTGCGTGCAAAAATAGATATGTCGCATACAAATATGCTTATGCGTGACCCACTGATATATCGCATAAAGCATGCGCACCACCACCGCACGGGCGACAAATGGTGTATTTACCCTATGTATGATTTTGCGCATGGCCAAAGCGATTCTATAGAAAATATTACACATTCTATTTGCACGCTAGAGTTTATACCGCATAGAGAATTATACGATTGGTTTATAGAAAAGTTGGAAATTTTTCCATCGCATCAATATGAGTTTGCACGACGCAATTTATCATACACCGTTATGAGCAAGCGTAAGCTGAAGCAATTGGTAGAAGAAAATCATGTGGCAGGTTGGGACGACCCACGCATGCCCACCATCAGCGGAATGCGCCGCAGAGGCTTTACGCCGCAAAGCATTCGTACGTTTTGCGATAAAGTGGGCATTGCTAAAAGAGAAAATATTATTGATTTTAGTTTGCTAGAATTTTGCTTGAGGGAAGACCTCAACCTTACGGCTTTGCGTGCTATGGCGGTGCTTGACCCTCTGAAATTAATTATAACCAACTACGAAGAGGGAAAAACAGAAGAGCTAATAAGTGAGAACGGTCCTGATGAATCCTATGGTACTCGTACGATTCCGTTTGGTAAAGAGCTATGGATAGAACGGGAAGATTTTATGGAAGAGGCGGCAAAGAAATGGTTTAGGTTTGCGCCTGGTGCAAGCGTGCGCCTAAAGAGTGCGTATATACTGCGTTGCGATACGTTTGATAAAGATGCGGATGGTAAAGTAACTGCGATACATTGCACCTATTTCCCTGATAGTAAAAGCGGCAGCGATACAAGCGGCATAGCGGTAAAAGGCACCATACATTGGGTAAGCGCTGCTCATGCGGCTACGGCTCAAGTGCGCATGTACGACCGTTTGTTTAAAGTAGAAAACCCTAGCAGCGAGGAAGGCAATTTTAAAGACTACATAAATGAAAATTCGTTAACCATTACGCAGGCATACATTGAGCCATCGCTTGTAAATGCTACACCCGAAAACCGTTTTCAATTTTTACGCAAGGGATATTTTTGTTTGGATAAGGAAAGCACAAGAGAGAAAATTATTTTTAATAGAACGGTTACGTTGAAGGATGGGTGGAAACAGGGTTGACGAGTTGCGGGTTTAAGAGTTACGGGTTTGTTTAATGATTGCATTGTTTAATTGTTATTAGGTTTTGGTGATGGTTGCTTTGGTTAAAATGCGTAGCATTTTCAGCCCCGACTTATTTTTTAATAAAGCGCCTTACCGACTTCTCGGCAAAAAATATTTTCTTAGACCTTCAATAAAAGGAGCTTAATTTTTTAAGCTCCTTTTACTTTTTCTAATAGAAAAATTGCTCCTTTATTATTTTGCCATCTTGCACTTCAAATACACAAATCTCATCCATATTAATTCTTCCAACACCTTTTAATGTTACATCCATACCCATTTTTAAAGAAAAATATTTTCCTGCTACGATTGGTGGATCGCAATAGGCGCTGTGCATTTCCTCCATTGCTTCTCCAAAATTTTTATCTTTTTCTTTTTTAGCATTCAAGCCTTTAATGTTTTGCAAGCTAGAAATACCATTGTTAGGCGGTTCTATACATTCAATGTCATTGCTGTACAATTCGTCTAGTAGAATGTCGAATTTGTTTTCACTGGTTAGTTCGTAATAACGGTTGGCCACTTCTTGTGTTGTCATACGTTTTATTTTTAATGTTGAGTAATGGTATAAAATTAAATATTTATATCAAAACAATTGTTAATAAAATATCATTAAATGAGAAGTAGCAATTAAATTTTATTAGATTTGAATAACTAAAACTCAAAACAGCATAATGAAAAATTTAGTTTCTACTTTGGTCATCTTATTTATTTCTTTCTGCATTACCAAAAATGCAATTGGGCAAGGCATTGAATGGGGTTATAATGATTTGGTTGATAAAGTTGCAAGCTTAAAAATAAAAGTAGATTATATAGACTCCTTTTATGTTTTAAATGCTCAAGTAAAAGTAATTAGAAAAGAAAAAATTATAGTACAAAAAAATCTGCGTTTCAGAGATAATTTTTGTAGGTCTTGTATGTATAGTGATGATGATTATAAAGGCACTATTTTATTATCTAAGTTCGTTATGATTAGAACCATGATTTGGGCTCCAGATGAATATAATACACGTTACCAACCTGTGTTTGATGCTAGTGGTAAAATACAGAGAGAGAAAATTGAATTGCAAGAACTTAAACCTAAGGATTCAATTAATTTTAGTGCAAAATTAAATAACATGTATCCGCTAGAAATTGGTGCTTATGTAATTTATGCAAGAGTTCGAGTAAAATATAAAGGGAAATGGTTTTATATTTATACTGAACCTATATCTTTTGAAGTAGATAAATTGCCTCCAACAAATGCTACATTTCATTATTTGAAATAACATTAGCTTTTCAACTTTTATTAAGCAATAGATTTAAGTGAGAGAGGTTTGTGAAAATATTAAACATGGCGATAGAATTTAATTGACAATAAACGCAAAAGGAATGAAGTATTTTATAAATATTGGAAAATTTTTGTTAGCTATTTTTTTAATCATACATGTCTTTTGGTTAGTATTGCTTCAAACTAGTTCCCACAATATTCCGTTTAATACCAATTTGGTTCTTTGCATTCGAGTAATAGTTTCGTTTGCTTTACTGTTATTTTTTATTTATTTAGGGAGAAGATTTACTAAGAAGAATCTTGAATAGGCCTATGTGATACTATGTGCCTATGTTCCTATGTGGTAAAATAAACTCCGTCTCCACCTTCAATTCTTCCACCACATTATAAATGATTGGACACATGGCATAATGAATTAATGTTCCAAATAATCTGCCTTTAAAATTACTTTCATGCAAGTGTGGGAATGCCCTGCATTCTGTAAACCTATTTTCATACACCGTGCATTTGCTATCGGCTAAAAAATGACATGGAATAGTATTCATGATCATTTTGCCTTGCAGGCTTTCTTCTAAATATTTTTCTTTAAATGCTTGTGGGGTTATGTTTAAATGAGCAGCAACTTTTATATTTTCTTCGGGTGTTACGTTTATCATTAATTGTCTGCAACACCCGCCGCAAGTAGTGCAATCTATTTGTGGAGTAATTTTTTCGTTTAAGGCATGCACGGTTGCATCTAATTCATTGCTATCTATTTTTTGTAGGTAAGAGCGGAAGGCGTCGTTTTCGTCTAGCTTTTGTTCTGCTTGGGTTTGGATGAAGGTGCGGTCGGTAATAATGGGAAGCATATTTTATTCATTTTTGTTTTTCAGCTTCGGTGCAAAAGGTTGTTGACATGAAGATAAAACTTCTTTTTTGCTTCGCAAAATGTTATTTGCCGAGAAGGCGGGAAGGCGTTTTAATTTAATGTAAATCTGTTTTTAAAAATTAAGGCGGGAAGATAAAATGCTTCGCATTTTAGTGTAAGGCGAGAGCTTTAGCAAAAAATAGTTTCACTTTTAATCATTATATACTTTTTTTAAATCAGCCATTGTATATAAATCTGTTTCTTCATTTAAGAAGGTAAAGCTGTTACTATCAGATGAAATTTTTTGAATACCTCTTAACAATTCAGATTCTTCATAACGCTTTAAAATAAAATCTGCAAAATTGGATATTTCTTCCACCTTTTCTTCTGGTAGCTGATTGAAGACTTTCAATGTCTGTTCTATCATTATTTGCTTTGTCATGGCTATAAAGTTATACGTAAATGTAAGCAGTTTTTTTATTTGATACGCTCCAACAATTTCTTTGTATCAATTACTTCATTGCCTTTTATTACATATTCCACAGTTCCAAGGTTGTTAATATCATCTAATGGATTTTTTGACAGTAAAATATAACCATTTGTCGTTTCAAGTGTTCTAGTTTTTGGGTTGGTCAAATTATAAGAGAAAAAGTCTTTTGCATTAGTAGTTACCATTCGCAGCAATTCTGCATTTGTATATCCTGCTTTTTGTATCAATTTTAATTCATCTATCAAACTAAAACCTGGTGTTTGATAAGGCTCTTCTGCATCAGAGCCTGCAATTATTTTTACGCCTTTGGCTCGCATTTTTGCAAGTATGGCTATTTTCTTTTCTATATCTTTATCTGCAAAATCTTTGTATTGTTTTTCTTGCCCTGCAAATTGTTTTGTGCTGTTTGTATAAGTGGTGTCCCATTCTGTGCCATACAATTTTCTGCCTATGGCATAGCCTGCTCTATACTGAAACGAATCTTTATTGGCTGCGTGGTAGGCCATGGTAACCCAATCCAATGTTGGACAAACAAACATATTATTTTTTACAGCTAAGTCTATTAATGTATCTAGAGACTCTGGCGATTTTGCTTTGTCGAAATACCCTACATGCTCTATAGATTTGTAACCGCTGGCTAACAATTTTTTTGCATTTATTTTTCCTAATGCATGTCCACATACCATCATGTTGTTGGCTTTGGCAGATGCCATTATTGCATCAAACTGTTCATCGTTTTTTACGCCAAATACTTTTATAAAATCGTATCCTTTTGCTTTTAGTGAATTGATAACGGTTGTTACACTATCTGTTTTATAGGTTTCGTTGCCAAAGAAATTGTAAGATATTTTCATAGCAGGAATATTCTTAGCCATTTTAGAAAAAGCCACGGTTTCTTTGGTGCTTTTCATAATTCTGCAATTGGTAATACCTGCAGCGGTTTGTAATTGGAAAAAACGCTCCGCATTTTGGTCAGGAAAATGTACATGCATATCGTATAATGATACCATTAGAAATTTCCCTTGTCCGTTAATCATTTTTGTAGGAGGTACTTTATAATGTACAATCTTACCAATAATTTCAATATTGCCATCTTTCATAAATAATGACATAGATGGGATAATTTTATTATTCTCAATATCAACTAAGTTAACATTTGATATAACTAAATCGTAACTGGGTTTTTGAGCAAATGTGGAAAATGATAGTGAAAATGCTAGGGCAATAAATAAAATTCTCATGCGTAAAATGTTTTTTATAAATGTAAAACTATTTTGCTGCCAACAAATTTGTTGTTAATGAAATTTAAATGGTAAAAATAAGCGCACTTTTTATGCCAATGAAATAATTTGGTAGAAATTGGTTGAGTGGTAATTGGTTATCTGTTACTAGTTATTCGTTAGTAGTAACAATTATTGGTTTGATGTTTGAAAGCTTGCCAAAACCTATAAGGTTTTTTTTAGGCTCCCTGTAACTTTATAGTCTCAAATAAAACCTTATAGCTTTACTTGTGGAGCCTAAATTTCCTAGCAATTGAGAAATTAAAAATTATTTGCTAACATATTTAGGAAAATTGTGGAAAATGTATTGAGGGAAAGAATGTGGGGTGTGATATATTCGCAGATAAAGCCCCACCTATCCTTCCCGAAGGGGAGAGACACGTGGAAGATTAAGTAGAAGATAAGGTAGAATTAGAGAAATTTTAAAATAAAATAAGGACAGAGAGTATTAAGATTTTATTTTTCATCCATTGCATAATCTACTACTTAATCTATTGCATAATAAAAGATGCCAAAAGATATACTGTTGAATGGAGCGTCGCCAATGAAGTTCCACATAGCTGTTGTCTTTGCTGGTAAACAAAAAAGAAAATAGATTTTTAGACAAAGAAAAAGAGGTTTGATTATTGAGGCCTAATCTAAGTACTCAATACTAAATACTAAGTACTATATGAATGAAAAAATAGAGGTAAAATACGACGAGGATAATATACGAAGCCTCGATTGGAAGGAGCATATACGCTTGCGGCCGGGAATGTATATTGGTAAATTGGGCGACGGAAGTAGTCCGGATGATGGCGTGTATGTATTGCTGAAAGAAGTGATTGATAACTGCATTGATGAGCATGCTATGGGTTATGGTAAGCATGTAGATGTAACGATTGCAGATAAAACCCTTACGGTGCGTGACTATGGGCGTGGAATTCCGCTGGGGAAAGTGGTAGATGTGGTGAGCAAAATGAACACGGGTGCAAAATATGATAGCAAGGCTTTTCAAAAAAGTGTGGGGCTAAATGGTGTGGGTACAAAGGCGGTGAATGCACTGAGCAATCATTTTAAAGTAACGGCATACAGAGAAGGGAGAGAGAAAACGGCAGAGTTTGAAAGAGGTGTGTTGGTAAAAGATCATAAAGAAACTTCGAGCAAAGAAGACAATGGAACGTTTGTAGAATTTACGCCCGATGATTCTATTTTTAAGAATTTTCATTTTGTACAAGAGTATTTGGATAATCAGTTTTGGAACTATTGTTTTTTGAATGCAGGCTTGGTAATGAACCTAAACGGCAAGCGTTATGTGAGCAAAAATGGGTTGTTGGATTTGTTGCAACGCAAAACTAATGCGGATGAAATTCGTTACCCAATTATACATTTAAAAGGAGAAGATATTGAAGTAGCCGTAACGCATGAAAATGGCTATGGTGAAGAGTATTACAGTTTTGTAAACGGACAATTCACTACACAAGGCGGCACGCATTTGGCAGCATTTAGAGAAGGGTATGTGCGTACGATAAGAGAATATTTTAAGAAGGATTATGATGCATCGGACATACGTGGGAGTATATGTGCGGCAGTGAGTGTACGTGTGCAGGAGCCTGTGTTTGAGAGCCAAACAAAAACTAAATTGGGCTCGCAATCTGTGAGTGAGGGCGGTGCAAGTATGAAGAATTTTATTTATGATTTTTTGCATAAGGAGCTGGATAATTTTTTGCATAGAAATCCTGCTGTGGCTGACGCTTTGCGCAAACGCATAGAACAAAACGAAAGAGAGCGTAAAGAATTAGCTGGCATAAAAAAGCTAGCCAATGAGCGTGCAAAAAAAGCCAACTTGCACAATAAGAAATTGAGGGATTGTAAGTTTCACTACAATGATGAAGCTACGGGTAAAGACAAAGACAACGTTATAGAAAAACAAAAAGAGAGTACGATTTTTATTACCGAGGGTGATAGTGCTAGTGGTAGTATTACAAAATCTCGGAACGTAAATACGCAAGCGGTGTTTAGTTTGCGTGGTAAGCCACTGAATTGTTTTGGACTTACTAAAAAAATTGTGTATGAAAACGAAGAGTTTAATTTACTGCAACATGCGTTGAACATTGAAGAAGGATATGAGGGACTTCGTTACAACAATATTATTGTTGCTACTGATGCCGATGTGGATGGTTTGCATATTAGACTTTTGTTGATGACTTTTTTCTTGCAATTTTTTCCTGACTTGGTAAAGAATGGTCATGTGTATATTTTGGAAACACCATTGTTTAGGGTAAGAGATAAAAAAGAAACGATTTATTGTTATGACGAAACGGAGAAACAAGCGGCAGTGAAAAAGATTGGCTCAAAGCCCGAGATTACGAGGTTTAAAGGGTTGGGAGAAATTAGTCCGGAGGAGTTTGCACGCTTTATAGGCGTGAACATGCGCTTGCAACCACTTATTATGGAGCAAGGCGAGCATATGCAAAACTTGCTTGAATATTATATGGGTAAGAATACTCCGAGTAGGCAAGAATTTATTATTGATAATTTGCAGGTGGAGATTGATGATGCGGTGGAGGAAGCAGTGGGCATTTAGCAGTTGGCAATTTGCAAATGTTTTTTCTAAATGCAAATTTCTTATTTGTGCTTATTTGTGTTATTAGTGGCAACAAAAAATTCACGAAGAGAATTAAAGATTTTTTAGTAAAAAAAGTGAGCGTAAAATAAAACGATGTTTGAATTTCATAAAGATAGAAAGGGATACTTTGATATGCAGATTTTAAATGCAGAAAAATATGTATTGCCTTTTATTGAAGAAAAATTTGCCATACACGCCGATATGCGTGTGCTTGAAATTGGCTGTGGCGAAGGTGGGGTGCTAAAAGCCTTTGTGAATAAGGGTTGTGTAGGAGTAGGTGTGGAGATGGAAGAAGGCCGTTTAGTAAATGCACGTTTGTGGTTGGCAGATGATTTGGCTGCTGGTAAAATAACTTTTTTTTCAAAAGATATTTATGATACCACGGTAACAGAACTGGGTGGAGCGTTTGATATTATCGTATTAAAAGATGTGATAGAGCATATACACGAC
>JANOZW010000170.1:0-20607 GCA_031429575.1 Ferruginibacter sp. | reverse complement strand
TTATAAAAAAATATTAGAATATTGGTTGCAAAATGGCTTTATGTAATCAATAAATGTATCATTTACCTACATTATTAAACTATTTTTACGATATGAAATTCATCACACTTTTATTTAACATATATCTATTGGTATTGCCTTGCTTGCCATGTAGTGCTATGGATAAGTGTGAAGATGAAATTACCAGCTGTGCATCTGTGCAAGGAGAAGATGATTGTTGCGCTATAGAAGATGAAGGAGAGCATGAAGAAAGAAAAGATAATTGTACGTCGTTTTGCCATTGCGATTGTTGCATAACTTCTTTTTATTTTCACATAAATAGTAAAGAGAAAGTATTTGCAAAAAATTATACCACACAAAAATTTGCTTTATTAGATGAAGTGTTTATCTCTAATAAAATAAATATCATTTGGCAACCTCCCAAGTTTTAAAAATTACTTTTAGAATTATTTTTCGTTTTTTAAAGAAAAAGTTCAAAAATCTTTAGTGTCAGCCTGAGCTTGTCGAAGGCGGGTTTGAAGAAGCAGGCCGGGTTCGACAAGCTCACCCTGACATCCCAATTGAATCGAATTTTTATTATTTGAATGAGCATAATTTTTCTAAAATATATTTGTGAGTAAATTACCTAATCTAATTACTTTACCACCCACTTTTTATAAGACCCTTATCGTTTATACTTTAATGAAACGATAATCGTATTTATTATTTTAATTTAAACCAAAAAAAATGATACAGAAAATAATTATAGCTATTTTTTTATTTGCGATTCCTGCTCTAAAATCATCTGCACAAACTTCAACAAAAGATACTACCATTACTTTAAAAGTAAAAGGCCTAACTTGTAGTAATGATTTAAAAACGATTGCAACAAACGTAAAAGAAATAAAAGGAGTAAGCGCATGCAACCCTGGCAAGCTAGGTCCAACTTCTACTTACAAAGTAACTTTTAACCCCGCGGTTGTAAATAGAAATGACCTTGTAGCGGTAATAGAAAACACACCCGGCTGTGGCGATGGTGATGAAAAACCGTACAAAGTAAAAAAATAATTATGCGCAAGTTTATAATCTTAATAGGATTGCACTTGCCTTTTATTTCTTTTGCACAAACTATAACAGGAAAAGTTATTGATAACAACAATGCTCCGCTTGGAGGTGCAACAGTTGTATGGGCAAATACTACAACTGCGGTGGTTTCAAAAAGCAATGGCAGTTTTAGTATAAATAAAACTGAGGGCAACACAACTTTGATAACAAGCCATGCAGGCTATTTTGCAGATACTTTATTGGTGAGTAACGAGGATAGTATTGTAATTGTTTTACAATCTAAAAGTACGTTGGGCGAAGTACGAGTTACGTCAGAAAGAGATGGTATTGTATTATCAAACAGAAACCCTTTTAAAACAGAAATCATAACATCGCTTGAGCTTAAGAAAGCCGCTTGCTGCGATTTAGCAGGTTGTTTTGAAACCCAAGGTAGTGTACAATCTCAAACCACCAATATAATTACCAATGCAAAAGAGTTGCGTATTTTGGGTTTATCGGGTGTGTACAACCAGGTATTGATAGATGGTTTTCCCATGATACAAGGCTTATCATTTACGTATGGCATAAGCGGCATACCAGGTACATTGATAGATAATATTTTTATATCTAAAGGTGCAAACAGTGTGCTGCAAGGTTTTGAAAGCATAAGCGGACAAATAAATGTAGAGACAAAAAAGCCTGATGCAAAAGAAAAACTATTTGCCAATATTTATATGAATAGTTTTTTAGAAAAACATTTTAATATAAATACAAATGTAAAAGTAAGTAAGTGGCAGAGTCTATTGGCATTTCACAGCGTGCAACCTGCTAATAAAATAGATAAAGATAAAGATACTTTTTTAGACTTACCACTACTAACAAGGTATATGGCAATGAACAAATGGAAGTATGGCAATGAAAGAGCATGGGGATGGAGCAGTGAAATAGCTGTACGGTTTCTACATGAAAATCGTACAGGTGGCCAAACGGATTTTAATGCTAAAAATGATAAAGGTAGCAGTACGATTTATGGCAATACCGTCGCCTTAAATCAGGTTGATTTTTGGCAAAAAACAAATTATCGATTTAATGATGTACATCGTTTAACCTTATATTCATCGGGCTTTTCACAAGACCAAGATGCATTTTTTGGTTCGCTTTCTTACAAAGCAAAACAAACAAATGCCTTTGTAAACCTACAGCACGAGTTTAACATTACTGAAAACAACACATTAAAATCGGGTATTGCTTTTAAACATTTGCAGTTGAACGAAAATATTGTTTTTACCGATAATTTTATCACTAGAAATTATGCAGGCAATTACAATAGAAACGAAAATATTGTAGGGCTGTTTGCAGAAAATGTATTATCACTTTTTAAAAGTAAACTCACTTGGATAGCAGGTGTACGTTTGGATAACCACAATGAATTTGGTTGGCAATTTACCCCACGTACACTAATAAAATATGACCCTACATCTACACTTACCATCCGTGCAAACATAGGCACAGGTTGGCGTACTGTAAATTTGTTTAGTGAAAACATTGGCTTATTGGCAAGCTCACGTAATATTATTTTAGCAGAAAAACTACAGCCTGAAAAAGCATTGAACACCGGTATAAATATTACCCAAAAATTTGACGCAAAAAATGTATCAGGATATGTAAGTACAGATTTTTACCATACCAATTTCAGCAATCAAATTTTTCCTGATTATGATACTGACCCTACACAAGCCATTATAAAAAACTTTACAGGCACGAGCATTAGCAATGGTTTTCAAACAGATGTTTTTTTAAAATTTCACAAACGCTATGAAGTAAAACTTGGCTACAATTTTTTAGATGTGTACAGAGTAAGCAATGGTATAAAAGAAGTATTGCCTTTTAATGCAACCCATAAATTTTTAACTACATTAAGTTATAAACCAACGAGCAATAAATTTCATGTAGATGCCAATATTCATTGGTATGGTAAGCAACGTTTACCCAATACAAAACTAAATCCAGCATTGTATGCAAGACCAGATTTTTCAGAAGCCTACACCACAGTTAATTTGCAGTTTACCTATATTTTTAAAGCGGTAGAAGTATATACAGGTGCAGAAAATATTTTCAACTTTAGGCAATACCAACCCATCAATAGTTGGCAAAATCCTTTTAGTAATTATTTTGATATTTCATCTGTATGGGGGCCTACAAGAGGCAGGGAAATATATCTGGGGGTGAGGTGGAAGATGGCGAAGAAACAATTTTTATAAATGTACTTTTATTGAAAATATTTTAAAAAGCAATAAGTGATATTGAAGTAAGTGCAAACATACACTAGTTTAAAAAAGCTGATATATTAATGCGTACACGCTTATGAATAAAAAATACAGTTTTGTTTTTAAAAATACAAGACAAGATTTTTTACATAATCTATTGCATAATAAAAGGTGAATAAAGATATTTTGTCGAACGGAGCGTCGCCACTGAAGTTCAATAATTGCTTCTCTGCCCACTAACAAAAAATCCATTCAGCAAAGCTGAATGGATTTAAAATCTTATGTCTAATATCTAATAATCTACGGTCTAACCTACGCCACCGCTTTCCCTACCAATTCCGCAGCCTCACTAAGCAAAATAGCACTCTGTACTTTCAATCCACTCTCATCAATTAATTTTTTTGCTACATCTGCATTGGTGCCTTGCAAGCGTACAATGATAGGAATATTAATGTTGCCGATACTTGTGTAAGCGTCTATAACGCCCTGTGCTACTCTATCGCAGCGTACAATACCACCAAATATATTTATTAAAATTGCTTTTACTTTAGGGTCTTTCATAATAATGCGAAAGCCAGCTTCTACTGTTTGCGCATTGGCACTACCACCTACATCTAAAAAGTTTGCAGGCTCACCACCACTTAGTTTTATCATATCCATGGTAGCCATCGCAAGTCCCGCACCGTTCACCATACAACCCACATTTCCATCAAGCTTTACAAAGTTTAAATTAAATTGTCCAGCTTCTACTTCTGTAGGGTCTTCTTCGCTCACATCTCTCAATGCAGCTATATCGGGGTGGCGCATCAATGCACTATCATCCACATTCATCTTACAATCCACAGCAATTATTTTATCATCGCTTGTTTTAAATAATGGATTTATTTCTAACATACCACAATCTAAACCTACATATGCATTGTATAAATTGGTTACAAATTTTGTACAGTTTTTAAATGCCTCACCACTCAATCCTAAATTGAAAGCAATTTTTCTTGCTTGAAATCCAAGTAAAGAACCACTTGGGTGAATCCACTCTTTAAATATTTTTTCAGGAGTATCATGTGCCACATCTTCAATGTTCATACCGCCTTCAGTGCTATACATGATTACGTTTTCGCCTTTTGCTCTATCCAATAAAATGGATAAATAAAATTCTTTTACAGGGTTTGGCCCATCATAATATACATCTTGCGCCACCAATATTTTGTTTACCACTTTTCCTGCCTCGCCAGTTTGTATAGTTACTAATGTACCGCCCAATAAATTGGTGGCAATTTTAGTTACATCTTCTGCATTTTTTGCAACCGCCACGCCACGTTGTTCTTTACCCACAATGCTTCCCTTACCTCTACCGCCTGCATGTATTTGCGCTTTTATTACGCCAAATTTGCTACCGTATTGTGTGTGTATTTGTCTGTACGCTTCCTCAGCCTCTGCCACAGTGCTACATGCTATGCCTTCTTGCACGGGCACATTGTATTTTTTTAATAATTCCTTTGCTTGATATTCGTGAAGATTCATATTGTAAATTTTTTGCGAAGATAAGGAAAAAAAGCCCCCTAAATTCCCCGAAGGGGGACTTTTGCTCCCTGAAAATTTGAAGGAAATTTAAACTATCGAAGAGTGGCTCCTTCCCGCTTTTTTTGCGGGAGAGAGGCGGGGGTGAGGTTTCTTATTTTGGGCAAAAGCCAAAGGCTTTTGCCCAAACATTTTCAGCTATGGTCATCATCGTTGTGTCACTCACTTCATCGGCATACCTATAATCATCTTTTATGATGCAATAGATTATCTAGTAGATTTAAAAATAAATTATCTAAAACCTATATCCTAGATTATAAAAATAATTTTTACACAACATAATCTCCTACTTAATCTTCTTTGTTTCTCTCTCCGCCATTCGGCGGAAGGATAGGTGGGGCTTCTTCATCGGCATACCTATAATCATCTTTTATCATGCAATAGATTATGCACTTTTACTTTTAAGTGAATGTTAAAAACTCCCTTGTCTATTTCCATAACCAACAGAAAGCCCGTATTTTTGAGGAATTATAATAAAGAATCAAATTTAGCATGGCAAGTGTTTTAGAAAGTTTACCCAATAATTTACCAGTACCAATGGATGATGGTGCTTGTAATCATTTATTGGGGTTAGAGTTGCCAAATATATCTTTATTAGCTACAAATGGGGAATATATAGATTTAGGAGCAGTAAATGATCGCTTAGTTATTTATTGTTATCCAATGACGGGAAGGCCAGATGTTTCATTGCCAGAAGGATGGGTGCAAATACCAGGTGCAAGGGGTTGTACACCACAAGCTTGTTCTTTTCGTGCCCATTATAATGAATTAAAAAATCTAGGTACAACAGTTTTTGGATTAAGCACGCAAGCAAACGAATATCAAAAAGAAGCAAAAGAAAGATTGCATTTGCCTTTTGAATTATTGAGCGATGGAAATCTAGTATTTGCCAATGCATTATCATTGCCAGTTATGAAAATAAAAAATATGCATTTACTAAAAAGGGTTACACTTATTTTTCATAAGGGAAAAGTGGTAAAATATTTTTATCCTGTTTTTCCACCTGATAAAAATATAGATGATGTAATAGAGTGGTTAAAAAGTAATACTTAATAAAAATCGATACAACAATTAAACAGTTAAACAATTAAACTATAGAACAATTTAACCATTTTAAACATGTCTGAAATTTTACAAAAAATTGAATCCGCAGTTGCATTCATAAAAAACATTTACAAAGAAACCCCAGTTGTTGGAATCGTTTTAGGAAGCGGCTTGGGCAGTTTTACCAGCGAAATAAATATTGAAAAAGAAATACCATATGCAGATATTCCAAACTTTCCGGTAAGCACAGTAGAAGGGCATAGTGGCAAATTAATTTTTGGAGAGTTAGGAGGTAAAAAAGTTGTAGCTATGGCAGGTCGCTTTCATTATTACGAAGGATATACAACGCAAGAAGTTGTTTTCCCTATTCGTGTAATGAAATACTTAGGCATACAAACTTTGCTCATAAGCAATGCCGCAGGCGGTATGCAACAAGGTTTTAAAGTGGGGGACTTAATGATTATAAAAGACCATATAAGTATGCTTACCGTAAATCCATTGTTGGGTAAAAACGAAGGAGCGTTTGGTCCTCGCTTTCCGGATATGAGTGAGCCCTATAAAAAAGATTTAATAGTCAAAGCAAAAGCCATTGCAGCAAGCGCAGGCTACGAAATGAAAGAAGGTGTGTACATTGGAGTAACGGGTCCAACTTTTGAAACACGTGCAGAGTATAAAATGCTTGCCATACTTGGTGGCGATGCAGTAGGTATGAGTACAGTGCAAGAAGTAATAGCGGCTGTGCACATGGGTTTACCAGTATTTGCTATGAGCGTAATTACAGATATAGGCATACGAGAAGAAGAAAATACCATTACCCACGAAGAAGTTTTGCAAGCTGCAAAAGATGCAGAACCAAAGCTTACACATATTTTTAAAGAACTAGTGGCGCAGTTATAATTGTACATGAAAAAATTATTATTCTTTATTGTTTTTATATCGGCAACGGCTTTGGCTTTTTGTCAAAATCCTATTGAGTCTATTAAAGGTAGATTTGGTGGCGGGGCGTCTAATTCATCTAATAACTCCTCTAAAAAATCAGATACTACAAAAAAGAAAGGCAACAATAAATTAGATACCTTAGGCTTTGAACGTAGAGATGATTTAGCAGATTCTATTACCATCAGTTTTCGATACATGGATTCAGTTAGAAGAAATCCACTTGATTCTAGTATCAACGATTTTGATAAATATTATTCAGTGCCGTCCACCTATCAATACCTTGGCAATAATGGTGCCGCTGCTACGGCATTAATTTTTAAACCCTTTGCAAAAGCTGGTTGGGATGCGGGTTTTCATGCATACGATATTTATAAATTTACATTAGAAAATACTAAGTTTTATAAAACCAATAAGCCATTTTCTATGTTGGGCTATCAGCTTGCTGGCGGTAAGGAGCAAATGATACAGGCCATGCATACGCAAAGCCCTCGCCCAAATATGAATTTTGGTTTTGAATATAGGCTCATCAATGCACCAGGGTTTTTCTTAAATCAAAATACCAATCATAACAACGTACGCTTTTTTGGAAGCTATCAAGGCAAAAGAAAAAGATACAACGGCTCGTTTGGTTTTATTTCCAACTCTATAAAGGCTTCTGAAAATGGTGGAATAGTGGATGATGCATTGTTGCTTAATCCAGATAAGAAACAACGAAATTATATTGACGTAGTGTTAGGAAATACCACAAAAAATAACCCCAATCCATTTAAAGCAAATGTAACAACGGGTAATGTTTATAAAGAACGTATTCTATTTTTGAGGCAAAGTTATGATATTGGCAAAAGAGATTCTATTGCCGTAAATGATTCTACAACAGAGTATTTATTTTATCCAAAACTACGGTTACAACATACACTTACAATTACATCAAATAGTTTTCAATTTTTAGATAATGCAGGGGATTCTACTACTTACACTAATCTATTTAATATAAGGTTAAGAAAAACACCTGACTCCGTAAATATATTTGAAAAATGGAAAACGATAAGCAATGATTTTTCTTTGATACAATTTCCCGATACCAAAAATGCTGCTCAGTTTTTTTTAGCAGGTGCTACATTGCAAACATTAAATGCCGCCACAAAAACTGGTACATATAATTTTCAAAATGTAATGCTACATGGTGAGTATAGAAACCGTACCAGAAATAAATTATGGGATTTATTGCTAAAAGGAGAGTTGTATCTCGCAGGTTTTAATAATGGGGATTATAATGTACAAGCCAATGTTAGCCGATATCTCAATAAAAAGTTGGGTAATGTAAGTTTGTATTTTAATAATGTAAATAGAACGCCATCTTTTATTTTTGACAACCGCTCTTCTTTTAATTTGGGCAATGTAAATAGTTTTAAAAAGGAAAACATAACTTCTTTTGGGGCAACCGCTACAAACCAATTTGTAAGGCTTGGGTTTAATAATTTTTTGCTTACCAACTATGCTTATTTTTCTAACTATTATAAAAGTGAGCAGTACAGCAAGCCGATAAATATCATACAAATTTCAGCTTCAAAAAGAATAAGGCTAAAGAAAAATATTTATTACTATGCAGATGCCACTCTACAAAAAACAGACAAAGCAGCACCAATAAAACTACCGCTTATTTTTACCAGAAGTAGGGTGGCTTATGAAGGGAGTGTATATAAAAATTTGCGTGTAAGTGCAGGGCTAGAGGTAAGATACTACACTCAATATAAAGCCAATAATTATTCGGCAGTACTTGGACAATTCACCCCACAAGATACCATGGTTATAAAAAACAAGCCTGATATTGCTGCCTTTATGCATTTTAGAATAAGAGGCTTTGGCGCTTTTTTAAGAATGGAAAATTTAAACACCGCTAGTTTTAAAAATGGCTTTGGTTTTATTGACAATAATTTTGCTGCTTCGCACTATCCTACACCAGCTAGGATAATACGTTTTGGTATTAAATGGTGGTTTGTCAACTAAGTCATTACTCAAATAACAGATGCCAACTTTTTAAAAGTTAGCATCTGTTTGAAACAAGAATTAACTCGCTATCAATTTCTCCAAATTATTCTCATCAAAAAAGGCATCACAAATTTCTTTTGCCTTTTGTAAAATATCTTTTAATCCATCAGCGCTCATTTTATTAAGCTCGAGTGCACGTTGCAAAGCAATTTCTTCGCTTACAAACTGTGTGGCTATTATAGCTTCTTGTGCAGCATGTACCCTAAGCCCTCTATCTTTTAAACTACCCAATGCTGCTATAATATTACTCAATACTAAAAAATAATTTTTTTCTAGTTGGAGCGAGGTGGGGTTATTAACTTGTAGTGGCATTTTATTAAATGGAGAGTTTACAATATCCGGTATGAGATATTTTTCTACTGCTTCATCTTTTAGCTTACTATCTTTTAGTTGTATGGCACCTTGCAAAGCTTGTGCGTATATACTTAACCAACGAAGCTTTCTGCGAATTTCATGTACTTGTTCTTCTAAATTTGTAAAGGCATGACCTATCTCTTCATAAAAATCATTAATACCAGTTATAGATTTTTCGTAAAACTTTTTTATTAAGCCTATTTCTTTTTCAGTGTTTACCCAATCCATACTTTTTAGCTTGCTTCTTATCTTTTTTGTACGAGGTGGGTCATGGTTTATCCATTTTCTTTTTAGCAGACTTGCATTTAATTCAGCTAATTTTTCATCTCGCTTTCCTTCTAAAAATATTCTAATGGTAGATGGCATTTCTGCATCAGCTAAAAAGTCTTTTGCAAAATTATCGTAGTAGTCCACGCTGCCAATCAAATCTTCTATTTGCTTAAAACGTTCTTTTATTTTTAAAAACTTTTTTTCGTTGTGCATACCCGCATACAGCTTTGCCAGACCTTCTAGCATAAATACTTTTGTACGCCCATCGTTTTGGTATAAAAATAATGCAGGATTATCTGTTCGAGATGCTTTTAATAACAAGTCATCTAGCTGTATCAAATAAAATTCAAATCTTCCGAGGCCTTTTGTCATTGGTGAGGTTTAAATACGTTAAGTAAGAAAAGTAAATAAAGTATAAATTTAATAAAGGTTTAGCTCTCAAACATAGCTTCTACATTCCCTAGCACCTCACAGTCGCAACCTGCCCCATTATCATTAAGCCAGTGAATAATTATATCTATTTTCATTATGTTATTTGATTTCAAAAATTTTAATGTCATAGCCATGTTATTATCGCATTCTTGCTCACCTAATTCATTATCTAAATAATCAAAAAGAGAATTAAATTTTTCTCTGCTTAGCGGCAAACTTGATTCAAATTCTTCATTAGCTTTTTTTGCTAATGCATCTACAATTTGTTTCCGTCTCTCTTTTTCTGTTTTATCTGGCATTTATTTTATTTGTAAATTCTAAGTCTCTATTTGCCCATTTGCATATTTGCCCATTGTCTCATTGCTCAAAAAACGCAATCGTTCCACCCACCCAAGTTTTATCTTTATTATAACGTGTGCCAATCATTTTTCCTTTGCTTAATCTTGCTAAGTTGTGCACAGCTATTGGTCTTGCCCACTCATCTTTCCAAAAATAAAACAAACGTATTTCTGCCTTTGCAGGTTCATCCATGGTTTCTATTATTGGAGCGTAATTTACTTTGCGTTGCAATATCCAATTCTCAGGGTCTGTTATTTTATCAATATCATTTTGGGTAACATCTATAACCACGCCCATTCCTGCAAACGAAAACAATGGTTTCAGCACATACTTCGCTAAGTTTACTGGTTGTGTTATTTCATTTAAGAAAAATGTTTCTGGTACATACGGATTATCTATAAAAGGCAAAGTAAATTTGCTAATTCTATAAAACCAATTTGGGTGCGGCACCCATTCTACATCGTATTCTTTTGTAAGGTCAATGATGTTTTCCAATCCTTCTTGCTGTTGTAAGTCATCAAAAATTAAACGGTTGTAAATTCTTTGTACGATTTGCTTTTCGCCATTTTCTTTTTCATAATACAATTGTCTGCCATCAGCTTTTAACTTGGTAAGGCAAACCATTTCTACGCCCAATAATTTTTTCGTGGCATAAAAATCTATTCTTGTTTTTTGTTGTTCAGGAAAAATTTCTAATAAAATAACGTCATCAACATTATGATTACCAACAATAGTATCTTTTAATAATTGTATGTACGATTCTTTGTTATATCCATTTAAGTAAGATGAATGCGTACTTGGCAATTCTGCATATTTAGCAGTAAGCTCACTGTGGTAGGCTTGAAAACCATATAGGGTAGGAAAGCCTTGCATTTCTATCAACTGTGGTTCAAATCCACCTGTACCATCTTCACAAATACCAAAATCAAACACAATCATTTGTGCATGCCCTTCATTGCCCGCTACACGCACACCCGCAGGAATGCTCCGTTCTGTAAGTTCTGTAAAATTGGGCGCTACAATTACATCAATAATATCTTCGCAAGCATCCAACATTTTTTTGGTAAAATCTTTCGGAATAAAAAGCGGCGTTTCCGCATTTCTAAAATCCAATGCACCCTCATGCACAGCCTCTATTTCCTTCATGTACGCTTCGTACTTTTCTTCTGTAAAATTTTTATTGAATTTTTCTCTTAAGTCTTTTTGCATCTTTTATGTAATTGGGAATTTGTAATTAGGCTTTCCGTTGCAAAATATATTTTTATTCGTAAAAAGTTTAATATTGATTGAGGAAATTATAAACGTAAAAGCTAAATGCCTAATTACAAATCCCCAATTCCTTTTTATGCTTCCACCAACTGCATCTTCCCCAACGCTTCGTTTAAAAAATTTGGTAATATTTGTGCGTATGTGTGCGCTATTTTATCTGGGTCGCCCAAATGGTCTATCATGCTCTGCCATTTTTTTAAGCCATGGTTGTCCACTACAATTTTTTTCCGAGCTTCTGTTTGCAAATGCATGCTCATTCCCACAGCATCAGCCTCTGGGTGAAACTGTGTGCCCACCATATTTTCATTAAAGCGTATAGACATAATGGCTCTTTCTAGTGGTACATGTGGCCTAGCTTTTTCTATAGCCAAAATTTTGCCACCAATTTCTTTTAATCTATTGTGCTTTGGTCCTGTTACCTGAAAATCTCTACTATCCACCGCATAAAATGGGTCACTCAATTTTGTAAAAATAGTTTCTTCTTTTGCATCTGCTAAATAATGAATAGGGAAAACACCAAAAGCCGTGCTCTTACGTTTGCTCACGGTTGCAATATCAAAATACCTACAAGCCAGCTGAAAAGAATGACAAATAAAAAATACTTGTTTCTTTACCACATTTTCATCGGCCGCATTAAATTTTTCTACTTTTTGTATCCAATCAAAAAATGCATTTTCCCATGCACTGTCTTTACTATCCAGCGGCGAGCCTGGGCCACCACTCGAAATATAAATATCAAAATCAAGACTTGGCAATTTTATTTTTCGGCGCACATCAAACTCTTCCCGCACCAAATCTAGCTCATGCATTTCTGCAAATTGGTTCAATATTTCTCTAATACAACGCATGCCTTGGTTATCGGCACCTTCATACATGTCTAAAATAGCAACTTTCATAGAGTCGTTTGCATAATTCATAATATAAAATTACTGAATCTTTTATGAAATTTTGTAGAACTAGGTATGATTTTATACCGAATGTTTACACATAAGACGATTGTTGCTCTCTTTCTGCTTAAACTGACGGGCCTGCCTGTCCGGTAGGCAGGGTTTGCAACCGCCGTCAGGCTTTTGGTAATTCTTCTTTAAATTATAAGAAAAATTGCAGAACCCCAACGGCGGCTTTTTAGCCCCGTTGGCGGTTGAGTAGGGGAGTAAATCTTTATTTAACTTTTATTGAAGCGAGTAGAGAAGTCTTTGAAGAACAACTTATATATTTGTAGCATGTGTGATGCTAGCAGACAAGACACTTTATAATTTATGAATCTTATACTAGAATATTTCAGACCTTATTTTGAACAATTGCTACCAGGGGCACTTATTTGCCTTAGTACTTTACTTTTCCTTTTTTTAGAGAGAAAATTTCCGGGTAGAGAATTACCTGCTTCCAAAGGCTGGTATTTTCGTGCAATTTTTATAAATCTTATACAGTTTTTATTAATTGGCCTAAGCGGAATTACGTGGAATAAGTTCTTTAGAGATCAATCGCTTTTTCATTTTGGGAGTTGGAGTCACCCCATTTTAGAAGGTTTTGTTTATTGGGTTTTCGGAACATTTGTATTTTATTGGTGGCATCGGTTAAGACATGCCAATGGGTTCTGGTTAATATTTCATCAATTGCATCATAGTCCTAAAAGAATTGAACTCTTAACATCGTTTTATAAACATCCAATTGAAATAATTGCCGATTCAGTTATTGCAAGTTTTTTAATTTATTATGTTTTAGGTGGTACAGCATTAGCAGGCGCTTGGACATCATTTTTTGGTGCGACTGGGGAATACTTTTACCATTCAAATATTTCTACTCCTAAATGGATTGGATATTTTATTCAAAGACCTGAACATCATTCCGTACATCACCAATTAGATGTTCACAAGTATAACTTTGGAGACATTACTTGGTGGGATAGAATTTTTGGAACTTTTAAAGAAGCCGATGATTTTGCACCAGAATGCGGTTTTCCAAATGACAACGAGTCAAAAATATGGGATATGCTAAAGTTTAAAGATGTTTACGATTCATAACCGTCTACAGAACTAATGCACGCTAAAGACAGATATACTGCAAAGTAAAGATCATAAGGCAATTTGCATTTCGTAATAATTACTTTTGAAATATTCAAAAATCTAAAATGGCTTCGTAAAAAAATATCACCATTCTATTTGTTTTTTAACATTGAATGCCAAGGGTGAGATACAATTTTGAACATGCAAAATAAAAGATTAATCATTATTGTATTGGTAGTAGCATTCTTATTGCTAATACCATTTATTGCTATGCAGTTCACCAACGAAGTAAATTGGAGTTTGTTTGATTTTATTGCCGCTGCAGTACTGCTCCTAGGTACAGGTTTGCTCTGTGAACTTGTATTGAGAAAAGTGAAAAAAGCGAAGCATCGAATAATAATCTGTTTTGCGCTTTTTATTTTGCTACTTCTTATTTGGGTAGAACTTGCTGTTGGTATTTTCGGTTCATCTATTGCAGGAGAGTAAATTGAAAACTAGACGCTGCTATCTCTCTTGAACTGTTCCTTTCAAAACAAAAAACTCGTTAAAAAATTTACTACTCTACTCCCAATCCCGAAGGGATGATATTAATATAGCAAACACAAAAAGTTTTTAATAAACCCCGAAGGGGTGATATTAGAATAATACCATCCCTTCGGGGTTTCGGGTTCATAACAATGATAACATGCTATATTAATTTCAGCCTTTCAGGCTTATTTCCTCTAAGTAATAATGCCATGCCTTCTCCTTTCCAAACTCCTTCCCCTACAAAATAATCAAACGAATAATATTTTTACAGTCTAATAATACCTAAATTTGAGTTACATATTTCCCACCATGCCTACACAAAACACCAACAACTCCCGAAGAGATTTTTTAAAAAAATCAACCGCCATAGCTGCACTTACCATTGCATCGCCAGTATTGTTAAAGGCAGGGGAAAACGATGAAAAAATTGCAGCACTTTTTGAGCACATAGATTTGAAGCTAGAGGTAAATGGCATAGCACATACTTTATCTGTAGAGCCAAGGGTAACGCTGCTTGATTTATTAAGAGAGCAACTACATTTAATGGGTACAAAAAAAGGCTGCGACCATGGTCAATGTGGCGCTTGTACGGTTCATGTAGATGGCAAACGCATCAACTCATGTTTATCACTAGCAGTGATGAATGAAGGGAAAAAAATTACCACCATAGAAGGTCTTGCCAATGGAGAAAAACTGCACCCCATGCAAGAAGCATTTATAAAGCACGATGGTTTTCAATGCGGGTATTGTACGCCAGGGCAAATAATGTCGGCTGTAGCATGTGTAAAAGAAGGCCATGCAAACTCTGCCAATGAAATAAGAGAATACATGAGTGGCAATATTTGCAGATGCGGTGCTTACCCAAATATTGTAGATGCTATAATGGAAGTAAAAAAAGGAGGGCAATTGTTATGATAAATTTTGATTACATAAGAACATCCTCTGCAAAAGCAGCTGTGGATGTAAAAGCAAAAAATGCATCTTCACAATTTATTGCAGGTGGTACCAACCTTGTAGATCTGATGAAAAGAGGTGTAACCGCTCCTGAAAAATTAATTGATATAAATGGATTGCCTTTAAAACAAATTACGGAAGATGCAAAAGGGATATCAATTGGTGCATTGGCGTTAAACAGCTATGTGGCTGAGCACCCAATCATCAAAGCAAAATATCCATTGCTTGCACAAGCATTAAATGCAGGCGCTTCGGCACAATTAAGAAATATGGCCACCATTGGCGGCAACATGATGCAGCGTACACGTTGTTCTTATTTTTATGATGTAACCATGCCTTGTAATAAAAGAGAACCCAACAGTGGCTGCGGCGCACTGCAAGGGCAAAATCGTATGCATGCTGTGTTTGGCACAAATGAAAAATGTATTGCAGTACACCCCAGCGATATGTGTGTAGCATTGGCAGCGCTTGATGCAACTGTAAATATAACTGGTACAAAAGGCGATAGAAAAATATTGTTCACCGACTTTCATCGCCTAGCAGGGGATACGCCTGAGCTTGATAATAATTTACAAAAAGGCGAACTCATTACGAGCATACACATTCCTACAAACGCATTTAATAAAACGCATTATTTAAAAATACGGGATCGGGCTTCGTATGCATTTGCATTGGTTTCGGTTGCTGTTGCTTTGGAAATGTCTGGCAATACCATAAAAAAAGCAAAGCTGGCAATGGGTGGTGTAGCACACAAGCCTTGGCGGTTAACAGAAGCCGAAAAATTCTTAATTGGTAAACAACCAACAAAAGAAAATTTTATTGCAGCAGGCAATATGGCCATGGAAACGGCAACAAGTTTTGGGCAAAACGATTTTAAAATTAAAATGGGTAAAACTGCAGTAGCAGAAGCTTTGCAGCATGCAACACGCAACATTTAATCAGGCATTTAATAGATACCAACCAATGGATAATAATTTTCAACCAACCGAAACCTATTTTGTAGATGACCGTGCAGATGGCATAGATAAAGTAACAGGCAAAGCAACATTTTCGGCAGAATTTCAATTGGCCAATATGGTTTATGCTGTTTTTGTTTGTAGTACTATTGCCAAAGGCGCAATAAAAAACATGATTTTATCTAAAGCAAAAAGAGCTGCAGGCGTTTTGGATATTATTTATTACCTCAACTGCCCCAATGTACCTGGTTATAATCCTTATGCCAAAGACCCCAAGAAAAAAGGCTATGAATGGGGTGGGCTAAAAGTGTTTAACAACAACTTGGTGTACAGCAATGGCCAACCTATTGCAATGGTAATAGCAGATACATTAGAAAGAGCTGTGCATGCAGCATCGTTGGTAGAAGTAGAATACATAAAAGATGAATTTGATACGGACTTTGAAAAATCAAAATCAGACGAAAAAAAATTAATAAAACCAACTGAATATATAAGGGGAGATGTAGATGCTTACAAGAATGGTGAAGTAATGGTAGAAGCAGAATATAACATTCCTATGGAAACACATAACCCCATGGAAATGCACGCTACCATTGCTGTGTGGGATGGCGATGATAAATTAACGGTATATACAAAAACGCAAGGGCCAAAAGGCGCACAATCTGGGTTGGCCAAAAACTTTGATCTCGATGAAAAAAATGTACGAGTAGTAGCTGAATATGTAGGTGGAGCTTTTGGCAGCGGACTACGAAGCTGGCCAATTTTGCCGGCTACTTGCATAGCCGCAAAAAAACTAAAACGCCCAGTAAAGCTCATGCTTACTCGTGAGCAGATGTTTACACAAGTTGGTTATCGCCCACAAGCTTGGCAAAAAATTGGTATTAGTGCCAATAAAGATGGTAAGCTTACTGGCATTACACATAAAGCTAAAAGCAATACATCACGCTACGAAGATTTTGGCGAAGGCATTGTAAACGTGTCGCAGTTTTTATACGATTGCCCCAATGTAAATACTTTTTATCATTTATTACCGCTTGATGTAAATACACCCACATGGATGCGTGGTCCTGGCCCAGCAACGGGTTGCTTTGCATTAGAATCTGCATTAGATGAATTGTCTTACAAATTAAATATAGATCCTATCGAATTGCGTATTATCAATCACGCTACCATTCATCCAGTAAACAAACTTCCGTGGAGTACAAAATTTCTCAAAGAATGTTATGCATTGGGCAAAGAAAAAATTGGCTGGCAAAACCGACCTGCTATTGCTGGTAGTGTATTAGAAGATGGTATGCTAGTGGGTTATGGCATGGCAGGTGGTGTATTTGGTGCAGGCCGTGGACAGGCAACTGCCAAAGGAATTTTGAAAGCCGATGGTACTTTGTTATTGCAAAGTGCCGTAAGCGATATGGGGCCTGGTACTTCTACAGCCATGGCAAACATTGGCTCTCAATCAATGGGTTTGCCACTAAGCAAAGTAAAATTTGATTTAGGCGATACCGATTTGCCAAACGGGCCTACACAAGGCGGCTCTGGTACTACATCTGCCATTGGTACAGCCATCATGGCGGTTTGTACAGCTTTAATACAAACTTTAAAAGAAATGGCCATTGCAAATATTGCTGCATTTGCAACCCTAAAACCCGAAGCATTGAAATATGAAAACGGTATTATTTCTATTGCTGATAATGCATCAATAAATATTTCATATACCGATTTACTTACGCAAGCCAATAAGCCAGAGATAGAAGTAATAAAAGATGCTGGCAAGACCAGTGCCGAAGCAGAAAAATATGCAAGGAATTCTTTCTCGGTGCATTTTGTAAAATTGCATGTAAATCCTACTACAGGCGTTATCAAATTAAAACAAATTGTTTCTGTAGCCGATGCTGGAAAAATTATTGCAGAAAATACTGCTCGCAGCCAAATGGTTGGTGGTGCAGTTGGTGGTATTGGTATGGCACTTACAGAAGAAGTGTTTATCGACAATCGCTATGGCCGATATACCAATAGCAATTTTGCAGATTATCATGTACCCGTGCATGCTGATACGCCACCCATTGATGTGTTGTTTGTAAACAAAGCAGATAATATTATCAGTCCCACTGGTGCTAAAGGTATTGGCGAAATTGCCCTAGTAGGCGTTGCTCCTGCCATTGCTAATGCGGTGTATAATGCTACAGGAAAGAGGGTGAGGGATTTGCCGATTACGCCTGATAAGTTGATTTAATTATGTTGTTATGACTTATCGGTTGCTGTCCCCACCAACCGAAATCACGAATGCTTTAAGGTATTGGTTGGTGGGGACACCAACCAATAAAGAAATTTGTTTTACATAACGCTCCTACGGAGCTCCACTCCCAATTTTTAATATTGTTCTACTGGCATGTCGCTCCTATGGAGCTATTATATTGAGAGTATTTAGCCCGCCAAAGGCGGGCAATATGCCAGTAGAAATTAACAATAAAACGTAAGCCAAGCTCCAAAGGAGCGACATGTTTTTCTTCCGAACACTTCTGGTGAAGACACTAAATAATAAAAAAAATAATAAAACTTAAGGGCGGTGCACCAATACCTTTATTGGGCATTGGTAACGGGCTGTCCGTAGTAGTCCTCGTCGGTCGTTCCTCCCTCCTGTGGGCTACTACTTCCCATCCCTGCGCCTTTGGGCAGAAGTTCTTTATTCAACAATAATTTAGCGTGTTTCCTTTTTATGCGGTGGCAATAGTTCTTTAAAGTTTCTCGTAATTTGATTTTGTAGGTTACGATAATAGATACTAAAAATTATAATGAAACATTGCAGCAAAACATAAATTAATTTGAGCTGTATTTCAGCTACATAAATACTTTCACTTTTTTTCTGGTAAGCGGTTAAAGCATTTGAGAAAATTGTTGAAAGAAAATAAGTAGCGTATATTAGCGGAAATGCAAATGTTGTGTGCTACTTTGGACAGGCATCTTTTATCAATTGAAAATATATTTATTCTATGGACTTTGACTTAGCGGAATACATCAGACAGAGTGGGTTTAATCAGGCAAGAGAAAGTGATAAACGTGATATCTTTGAAAAGGAATATTTCCACCCTTTTTTGGATAAAACATACAAAGTGTGCATAACTGTTTCTTATGATAGTGGCTATACTAAATTTAATAGCTATTCAATTTGGTTAATGACAATTGAACTAATTGACAATTCTAAAGACAATACTTCATTGACTATTTTCAATGGCATAGCACCTAAAACTTTTGACCAAGCTGCGGACTTATTTGAATTGACTTTACCGACACCAGAATTTTTACAAAAGGGCGACGTTGACTAATACCATGAGCAACAAAATTATTATATCAACTTTAGAGACAAACTCATTTTGCAAATGCCAGTACTGTGGTTTGACAATTGCCGAAATTATTGCAGATAATTTTGTTCCATCAGCGGAAGATTGCTATAAGAAAGGAAATGTACCAGTTCCAAACTTTGGTTGGTTTTGCTCACAAGTTTGTGCGACTGAATATGAAAAAAAGTATGACATAAAATTTTCTCGTAATGAAGACGGAAAAATTGACTACTACAATAACCAATTCACCAACTGACGAAGAAAAGAATTACACAACTTTATCTTTTGCCTAAGTTCGTCATCACATACACCTGCTGGCGCAGAGATGCTGTAACTAGCGCAGAAATGAGGAGAGGGTTTTGTGTGTGGCTTTCTGTGCGGCAAGTTATACTAGTTTGCCTAATTAATTCCGATTATTAAGTTCTTAAAAAATTCATTACGAATAACTTAACTATTGGCAATTCGGAATTATTTGAACAACTGAGTATATAATAGAGCCTTGTACGTAGCACAGATACGCCGCCACACTTTGCTAAGCTGCATATCTGAGCTAGAGGTGACAATTTTAGAACTACAGGCATGACAACAAACATTTGGATAGAAAAAGGTTGGGGCGATTCTGTTGAGAACGCTACATTTGACGACATAAAAACCGCCATTGATGAGACAATCAGAATGGACGAAGAACACGGAGCATTTTGGGTTGGACATATTGAAAACGAATTTGTGCTTGAAGTTCATAAAAACTTCGACTTATTTTTTGTGTATGGAGACAATCAAGATGAACAAATTAAAACAAAACTTGACAATTGGGAAGATGTAAAACACTTTTTTAAATTATATTTCGACAACGAATTTGAGAAACTAAAAACTGAAATTGAGTTGCGACCATTTACATATAATAGACTGACAAATGGAGAATAATGTTATACTAAAGACAGTAATTTTGTCTTTGTTGGCAAGTCATTTAATACTTCCTATTTCGCCGTTGCATCATCATAGAGCTGCCCTTGTTTTTATTCCGTTATTGGCATAACTCACTACCGTATCCATCCGTTACATCATCGTAGAGCTGCCCTTGGTATGCAGCGCAGTTAAAAGTAGCCGAGCGTACCAACAAGTATTGTATCGCCCCAAAAAAAAGAAAAAGATTTTAATCTTCAGGTATTAATAATGCTATCTGCCTAAATCTTTCAAGTATCATTTCTAATTCAGATTCATTTAAACGAGAAGTCTTTTTGAGTACAGTAACAAATCT
>JANOZW010000169.1:0-3265 GCA_031429575.1 Ferruginibacter sp. | reverse complement strand
ACAAAGGTCACAAAGTGCACTAAGTTTTTCTTTGTGTTACTTAGTGTACTTTGTGGGATTATATTTATTGATAACCCATCTTAACCATTCTTTCTTTTTGATATCGATTTGCAATGAGCGTTGCTGGCATTATACCTTTACCAGACGCATTAATATTTTCTGCCGTAATATCTACACCTGTTACCGCTTGATAGCTATACGTGTAACGTTGTATGGCAGGTCTAAATCTATTTGCCCAGTTGCCAGCTACTTGTGGATTATTAATTTGCGACCACATTGTAAATCTGATAGAAAGTAAAATATCTTCACCATACTCAGCTAGCTCATGGTATGGTTTTATGCTTGTACTCTGCCAACCTTGAATATTTTTCATGGTATCTACAACGCCCATCCATGGCTCATCATAAATAACCATTGCTTTGCCACGCAAAAATTCTTTTATCTCTTTTCTGCCAAGTATCCATTGCTCTATCATCATTTCTATACGAGCTGTAAGCGATAAATCGTTAAATTGGTTATGCATACCTTCTGTAAGCAACAGGTTTACTTCTCTCAATGCATTTAGCACAGGAAACGGATCTGCTTTTATCGTAAGGTTATCTACATCTCTATAAAACTGGCTACACTTGTGCAGCAGGTTATGAAATGCACCAATAAAATTTGAGCGACTTGTTACCGGTAATAAATCGGGCGCAGCTTTACCAATTAATCGAATACCGTATTGGCTTTGGTATTCATAATTGCGTCGTACAATACTCAACCTATGTTGAGCATCTTGCACATAGCCCCAGAGGATATTGGATATAGGACGCAAAGAATCCAATTCGAAATTGGCTAATGGATCACGACCGCCCGTGCCTATATTTTGAAAACGCAATGCAATGGCATTAATGGTTTGTACCAACATTCCTTCTTCATGCCAGTAACTCCAAATTAATTCGGAACGTATTCCACTTTGACGGGTTTGAAAAAAAGGATTATTTTTATAAAGGCTGCCATCAGCTTTAAAAAAATCTCCAATTTCTTTTACTACTCTATTGTAATATGGTAATATACCATTTGCTTTACCAATTTCAAATGGTGGTAATGATGTATTAGCATTAGGAATACCTGCATCTGAAAATTTAGAATCTTCAAGGCCCAATCCCCTTCTTACCACTTGCTCCATTGCAAATTTTAAAATATTATATGCTTGCGAATTTAGAAGCAATGAATTTTCTGGATTTGCAGCTTTGTCCTTTGTTGGAACCGGATCAATTATTCCGTCAATTAATGTTTGAATTTTACTAAAAGGTAGTTTTGTTTTTTCAATTGATTCCCAAGTTGCTTCATTATTTTCTGGATCTACAAAATTTGCACCTGCAGCAGCAAGTTCTACTTTTACGCCAGTTTCCAAAATTCCTATTATCTGATCACAACAACTGGGTTTATCCATTTGTTGCATATTTATTTTTGCTAAACTTTCTTGTGAATTTGGTTGTTCTGTATTCCCTTCTTGATTTGTTTGACTTTTTGCCATAACATAATTTTTAATTGTTTAAAAAAATATTTATTTTCTTTTATACGACCAGTTGCGTAATTGTTGTGTTAATAATTTGTTTTCTTCTACTGCGTTTATTGTTTGGTCAAATTTTGCCTGACCAAGCACTGCAAATACCATTGTTGGCGATGCGTTTTCTATTAAATTTTTATCGTTTTTCCATGCTTCAAATAGCGCTTGCAATTTTATTGGCTGCCGTTCAGCATATGGAAAAAGCTGTGCCAAGTGTTTTCCTTTTAAAATATCAGATGTATAACTCAATACCAATTGCACAAAGTTTTTTTCTTCTTCATCAAGCATAGTAAGCAATGCTTTCTTATCTGCAGGCAAATCATCGGTTGAATAAAATGTTTGCCACATTTGCCAAAGCTTATCCCATTGCAAATGCGGAAACAACGCTCTACCAAATGCACAACTTAGTTTTACACGTACATAAGGTGCTGGGTGTGGGTCATCTAAATCTAACCGAAACTGAAAATACTTTGGCAGCGTTACAACCCCCATCAATCCTAGTGTTGCCGATATTCCTAAATGCCCCATTGCCCAACAATCTGCTAATATTTCTGATATCCATCTTTCATAATGCTTCCACGCAATTCTATTTTTTGCTGCAGATTGTATTTTTTTTCCCAGTTCAATTCTTATCCCTTTCGTTAGCTCCATACCCTCTGCGGCTTGGTGCCCTACTTCGTGTATTAATGAGGAGGCTATTCCACTACCTACCATTCGTTCTCTTGGTATTTGTATTACCGCCACCGGGTTTTCATCGCCACCTGGTAATCTTGTACGAGCTCTTCTAATTGCTGCACCATGTCCACGTTCTAAAAAAACCATCAATGGTGGAATATCAAAATAGTTTTTACAAACAGCTAACCCATCTTCTGCCAACACATCTAATCCCGATAACCAAACTCCTACATCATGTTCTCCCCTTTGCGATAACACATCAGCAAAAATATCTAGCTGATCTAGTATGCTGTTATAACGTAGCTTTTGAATCGTAAAAGCAGTTTGTAATTCATTGCTTCCCTTTTGCTGCTGCCTTGCAGCATTTACTTTTTCTATAAACTGCGTTATAGATGCATGTATTTCTCTCTTCCCTTTTTCTAATAATCCAACTACTTCATCAAGTGCTTTTGCAGAAATAGAAGCACCTTTTACCATCGGCATCGTCATCGAAAATGGCTTTACTTGCTGCAACCTGCTTATCAAAGATTGTGATTCGTTTATTAAATATTCGTATGGATATTTATCTACAGCTAGCATTTATTCTTGATTTGCTGTTAAAATAATCCTTCCGTTTTCTTTATGCCATGTACCTTCTGTAGCATCTCCTATATCGCCTGCATTACATGCATTGTTATTTTCGTATCTATTGTCAGTTACGTAGCTACCATATCTTCTTCTAGCTAATAATCCAGGTGCATATCTTCTTGCAGAATTTACAATAGCTGTTCTTGCTGCAGATGATGGATTGGAGGCTCTTGTGCTAGTAGCTCTTTTTGCTGAATTGCCAGCAAAACGAACAAAGGCTCTTGCTGTTTCAAATTCACGGTCTTCAGCACTCAAGCCTTCCAATTCTAATTCAAATAAATTACTTGCTGCTGTACCTAGTGCACCACCAATGGCTGTGCCAATACCTGGCGCAATAAAACTACCCAATGCCTTACCTGCAATAGGCAATGCTTTTTTTGCAAGTCCTTTAAGCATACCACCCAAAGCTTT
>JANOZW010000168.1:0-7241 GCA_031429575.1 Ferruginibacter sp. | reverse complement strand
CCAACACAAATGAAAGATTGTATTCTGCATGCAACACTTACTAAAAATAGTTTGATACTAATGGGAACTGATATGGTAAGTGAAAGTGGTTTGATAAAAGGCAATGCCGTTTCTCTTTCACTTAATTGTAGTAGCGAAGATGAAATAAAAACTTGCTATGCAAAACTTTCGAATGGAGGTAAACAAAACCATCCATTAGAAAATAGTTTTTGGGGAGCATTGTTTGGCGACCTTACAGATAAATTTGGTAACCATTGGATACTTAACTTTAACAAAAATTCTAACCACTAAAAACACACAACATGAAAAGTTCTATTAAAACGAAAGTACTTTTTGTACTAGCACTATTATTCGGCCTTATGTTTATTAATGCAGGGTTAGATAAATTCTTTCACTATATGCCCATGCCAAAAGATGTATCAGAAAAAATGATGAAAGCATTTGGCGCATTTACGGAAATTGGCTGGCTCATGCCGCTTGTAGGTTTAGCAGAATTGGTAGGTGGCATATTAATTATTATACCAAAAACAAGAGCATTGGGCGCACTAATTATTTTTCCTGTAATGGTTGGTATAGTTTTAACCAACATTGTGCAAGACAATACTGGCTTGCCTATTGCCATAATTCTGAGTGCTATTTTGGCTTGGGTAATGTATGAAAATAAGGAAAAGTATTTGCCGATGGTAAAATAAAATAATTATTGAAAAAACGATTACACTGAAATCAACTTCATGTAATAGAAATGCTGTCTTTTAAAAAAGATGGCATTTCTGTTTATGAAAAATACATGCGTGTCTATATCATAAATACCACATTACATTTTTAACTAAAAAAAAGGCAAAAGTTTAAACTCCCCAATCAAATATCCAACCAATCAACCAAACTAAACCTGTCGTTCATACACAAAAAACGGTTGTTCATATTTTTTCCTCTTTCTTCATGATGCCATAACCTTTATAATTTCGTTTACAAAAATGTGTGTGTGATTTTACTTTCATAAAACCCTTAATGACTTTTAAATATCCGTAGAAACATAATTAGTCTACTAAAATGTACCATTCACATACTTTTTATTTTAATATGAATAATATTAAATATTTTTACAATAAGTTTTTTCTCATTTGTAAATTCACTAAATTCAACTTTTAGCAATGAAAAATTTTTACAAACTATTACTCATCATTATTATTTGTTGCACAACAACTTCTGTATATCTGCAAACGTTAGCTCCACAAAAATGGCAGGTTGTAAAAGAAACAATTAGTGCATTATTTGTAAATGATAAAAAAGAAATTCTAAATAAAAAGATTGATATTGTAAAAGTACCTAGCAGCGTTAACCATGCAGATTTGCAAAAAGTAGAAACACCAAAAATATCAATTGCCACTTCCCCAACGGCTGTAACCATTGCTGCTACACTATCTGCGGCAGTTACAACAGACAATGCACCCACAGGTGCTTCTGCTACAGATGTATTGGAATATACTTCGGTGGTAAGTAACTCGGGTTCTACAGATGCTACCGGTGTAACTTTTACCAACACTATTGATGCAAGCACAACTTTAGTTGCAGGTTCTATTACTGCAACGCCAATAGCTGTAGATGATAGTTATTCTTGTGTAGGGAACGTAGGTATTACAGTAAACGCAGCAGCTGGCTTAATCAATAACGATATCAGCCCAACCAATATTGCTAAAACAATTACCGCTGCAAGTGGTTCTTCTGCAAATGGTACATATTCTATAAGTGCAGATGGGAGTTTTACCTACACACCTGCCGCAGGTTATACAGGTGCGGATAACTTTTCTTATACTTTAAACACAGGTTCAACTTCGGCTACAGGTACCGTAAACGTTACTGTTTCGGGCATAATATGGTTTGTGAATGCTGCTGTAGCTTCATCTGGCTCAGGTACATTAGCTAGTCCTTTTAAAGCCGTGAGCAATATTACAGGTACTGGAGCAGGGCATAGTATTTTCTTTTATACAGGCACTTATTCAGGTGTATTTATAACACTAAATACACAAAAATTAATTGGACAAGGTGCAGTAGCAAGCCTTGCAACTATTACTGGGCTTAATTTTACAAACGCACCTGCATCTTTACCTACAACAAGTGGTACAAATCCTACTTGGAATGCAGCAGCAATAACATTGGCTTCAGGTAACGATGTAGAAGGAATAAATTTTAATTCCACAACTGGTACAACCATCACAGGGGCAAGTGTGGGCGTATTAAAAGTAAGAGATGTAACAGTATCGAATACTGCAGGCCAGGCATTGCAAATTACTGCAGGTGCTGTGTTGGATGTACAATTTAAAAGTATTTCTGCTGCTGGTACTACAAAAGGTATTTCGGTGAATAGTTGTACAGGCAAGTTTGAAGTATTAGGAACGGGAACCACAGCAGGCAGTGGTGGAACGATAAATAATATAACTACAAGAGGTGCAGAATTTTCATCATGTACAAATGTACTTTTAAAAAATATGAATTTTACAAATGCCAATACTACGGCAGGCGCATCTTCTGCAACGGATTACTCCATTGCTAATGCTGCCATTACTTTAAATAATGTAACCAATGTTACGCTGAATAAAATAGCCATCAGTGGTACAACAAGACAAAGAGGTATCACAGGTAAAACCATCAGCAATTTTACATTGAACGGTGGCAGTACAATAACAGATTGTGGAGATGAAGTAAATGAGGGTTGTTTGTATTTGCAAGAGCTATCAGGAACATGTAATATAAATGATGCTACATTATCAAAAGGGGCTGAAAATATTGTGCGTGTATTTAATTCTTTAGGCACATTGACATTGAATATTGGTACAGATATTACCACAACTATATTTAATGATGTGCAAACACAAAATGTAAATATGGCTAGCCCAGGTGCTTTATCTGCCCTACGCTCTTACTGTTTTATTTATACAACATCTGGCTCTAGTACTGCTGTTGCTACTTTAAATACTAGAAACACTTCTTTTTTAAAAGCGGGTACGCATGGGTTTAAAGTAATCTCTGACGGCGCCAGCACAACCAATGTAAATGTAAAAAGTTGCACATTTAATAATGATAACGCTACTTTTTCGCCTAATGACCAAGGTGGTTCGATAGAATTAACTGCTTTTAATACAAGCTCCATGAATTATAACTTGCTAAACAACAGTTGTAGAGGCAAAGACATTGCCTTAATAAATGTTGTAGCACAAATATCTTCTAATGCTCAAGGGCGTATAAATAATAATACGGTAATACATAGTGGTGCAGTAAGTGCAGGCAATGGTATCAACTTATCAGCAGAAGGTAATTCAAATATTACTACAGAGGTATTGGGCAATAATGTGTCGGGCATGGCTAGTGGTGTGGGTATTTTGGCAACTGCCATCGGAGGCAATGGTAAAATGAATGCTACCATAAGAAATAATACGGTTACAATTACAGATGCGGCTGCTTCACACAATATTCAAGTACAAGCTGGCAATTCAAGTTCTACATTTACAAATACTACCTGCGCAAATGTTGCTAATAATATCACTACAAGACCTGATTTGGTAAATGGATTTAACTACAGAGTAAGAGCTGTTACCACAGGTACACACAGGGTTTACTTACAAGGAACAGGTGCAACAGGTGCGGTAGATGTGTGGGCAAATAATGGCAACACACCTACAGGTGCTGTGGTTGCACAAGCAGGTACTTATGGAACGCATGTTTTTTCAAATACAAATGCCATCCCTAGTTCATTAGCCACTTGTGCGGTAGTTTCTAATCCCACATATTCAAGAGCATTAACAAGTAATATATTAAATGTTATTGAAAGTAATTTTAATAAACAAGTTGGTGAGTCTGTTGAAAATTTAGAAATCAGAAAAAGTCAAAATGAAAATGAAACCTCAAAGATTACTTCAATCCCATCATTGCAATATATGAGCCGAGGGGTAGATGAAGTAAACACTTTATCAGGCGAAACAGTTACTGTAAATGGCACAGGAAGTGGATTTACTTTACCTGCTAATAAAAGCACTACTATAAAATTTAAAGTAACGGTAAATGCTGCACCTTCTAGTTGCGATATAAGTACCCAAGCCACTATTTCGGGTAGTAATTTCAGCAATATATTATCGGACGACCCTGCTGTAGCAGGTGCTGCTAACCCTACCAACACTACACTTACTGTAACAGGCACCACAGCAAGAGCTGTAAGTGCTGGCACCGTATGTATTGGTAGCTCTGTAACCCTTACCGCTACTGCACCAAATAGTGGTATACCCACATGGTACACGGCAAGTAGTGGAGGTACAAGTATTGGTACTGGTAATTCCCTATCTGTGGTTGTAAGTACAAATACTAGTTATTATGTCTCGAGTGCAGTAGGTAGTTGCGAAAGTTCAAGAACATTGGCAGGTACTGTAACTGTTGCAGCCATAACAGCACAAGGAGTAAGTGCAAGTTCAGTATGTGCGGGTTCGCCGGTAAATCTTACTGCTACTGCAGTTAGTGGAGGTACGCCTACTTGGTACACGGCAAGCAGTGGTGGTACAAGCATTGGTTCAGGAAGTCCGTTAGCTGTAGTGGTAAATGGAAATACTTCTTATTATGTATCTAGTAACATAGGCAGTTGCGAAAGTGCAAGAACATTGGCAGGTTCAGTAACAGCTAATCCCCTTTTATTACCAACTTCGGCAATTGTAGTCACTCAAAATGTATCTAACAATATTTTTAACAATGCTAGTTGTGCATTAATTACAAATGTATTACCAAATGGAGCATCTCCTGTTACAGGAAATATAACTGCTAAAGTATGGATAGAAACTGCACAACCTGCACAATTTGTAAAAAGACATTATGAAATTAATCCTGCTACAAATGCAACTACCGCTACAGCAAAAGTTACTTTGTATTTTACTGATGCAGAGTTTAACGCTTTCAATACACAGGCTACTCCTCCTGCTTTATTATTACCTATAAGTACAGACCTACCTGCTACTATTAATGCACGCAAAGCAAACCTACGGGTAGAAAAAAGAGCAGGTTCAGGCGATGCTAATGGTTCGCTTAACTCATACACTGGCATAGTAACAACCATAGACCCAGCCGATGCTGATATTATTTGGAATGCCACCGCAAACCGCTGGGAAGTAAGTTTTGATGTAATAGGCTTTAGCGGCTTTTGGGCAAAAACACAGTTGGCTGTATTGCCATTAAACTTACTAGCATTTACTGGCACAAAAACAAGTAATGGTAATTTGTTAGAGTGGAAAACATCTTCTGAAGTAAATACAAAGTCATTTGAAATAGAGAGGCAGTTGGTAGCGGGAAGTGGGCAATTTGCAGTGGGCAGTTATCAGTTTGCAAGCGGCAGTGGGCAATGGGGCAAATAATTATAGTTATGTGGATGCAGATAAAATAAGTGGTACCGTTTTATATCGTTTAAAAATGATAGATGTGGATGGAAGATTTACTTACTCTAATATTATCAAACTTACTAATCAACTAATCAACCAATCAACTGTTTATCCTAACCCAATAACCACTACCGCAACCTTACAAATAGGCGATAGAAAACTACTAAACACACAAGCCAATATTATAGATGCAAATGGAAGAATTATAAAAACTTTTTTGATAAAAAATAATTTTGAAATAGTAGATATGAGTGGGTTACCGAGTGGGTTGTATATTTTAAAAATGGCAAATGGGGGGATAGAAAAGATAATGAAGCAATAGATTTTTTATAGATTTTTAAAAGCCGCTGCCGTGAGGGGAAGCGGCTTTATTAACCCGAGCTTTTATCCATTAATGCAAAATTAGAAATGGCATCTCTAGTGTAGCTCCCCTCGACAAATTAAATTTCTTCTGCTGTTAAATTGTATAGTTCATACACGGGGTATCTATTTCTTGTTCTAAAATACTATTTTCATTATTTTATACACTACAAAGTTTTATTCATGCCAAATTTTCTTATTTTTTCTTAATCTTATTTATCGCTTTATCTAAATCTGAGATATATTTCTTGTCTTGCAAAATCCTAAAATGCTCATATTCTTTATGGGCTTTTTCTAGAGCTTGTTCATGGCTAATGTTACCTGCGTTTGGTAAAATATCTAAACTATTACTTTCTAAAAATTTATTCGTTCGTTCCAGCCAATCTTTCATGTTCATTAGTTGGTTTCTTCTTGCCTGAAACTCTGCTAAATCTAAAAATGCACTTACCAATAAATTTAAATCTCCAATTTCATTTTCTGCTAAATAGTTTTTTGCAATACTTACATCACTTTTTAAAATTTTACCATCGGGACTGTTTTTCCAGCTTGTTAGTCCCATAAAGTCTTTCGTCTTATCTGCTCTATTAAATACTATTTCAGCTGCAGTTTTGCCAGTAATGGCAAAGTGTAATTTGTTTTGCACCATTTTATAAAACAGCTTAGTTTCTTCAGCATTTTTAGAATAATCGGCACTACATAGTTCAAAAATATCTCCTAATTTTTGATACAGCCTACGTTCGCTTGTACGTATTTCACGAATACGTTCAAGTAATTCATCAAAATAATCTATACCAAATGATTTACCGTTTTTTAGCATATCATCATTTAGTACAAAACCTTTTATGATAAAAGTTCGCAGCGTTTGAGTTGCCCAAATTCTAAATTGGGTAGCTTGTTTAGAATTTACCCGATACCCAACAGCTATAATAGCATCTAGATTATAAAACTTTGTTTTATAATTTTTACCATCCCTAGCAGTTACCGAGATTTCCTCGGTAACTGAATTTGCCATTAATTCCTCACTAATAAAAATATTTTTTAAATGAAGCGAAACATTATCTGTACTGCAATCAAACAACTCCGCTATGGCTTTTTGTGTAAGCCAAAAAGTATCGTTTAAGTAAGTAACGCTTATGTTTACATTACCTGTTGTACCACTATACAATAATATTTTATCTTCCATTGCTGATTATATTTTCTTAATTCATTACTTTACTACACTAACTTCTTTCATTAATTGTAATTCTTTCGCAGTAAAACTGTATTGCTTAAATACAATGGTTCGCTGTACTCAAGTTGTTTGCTACAGAGACAACTTCTTTTCAAAAGATGTCATCTTTATCTACGACCTTATCCTCGGATCAATAACCGTATAAACAAAATCTGCTAAAATATTGATAAAAATAAAAATGATAGCACTCAATAAAACCGAACCCATTACTACTGGATAATCTAATTTTTCTAATGCAT
>JANOZW010000167.1:0-7804 GCA_031429575.1 Ferruginibacter sp. | reverse complement strand
CTTTTTTTGTAGAAAAAAATAGATATACACAAGCAGATAAATCTATAAATGAGGCAAAAGAGATTTATACAAATCAAAAAAATAAAAAATCAGAAATACTTTGCACACTATTGCAAGTAAAAATGCTTACAAATAAAGGCAGCAAGAAAGAATGTTTGCCTATTTTAGAAAAAGTAAAATTGGATGCTGAAAAATTAGGCGATGAAAATGTATTGGCTTCTGTTTATAAATATTTTGGAACCATATATGATGACATTGGTGAAAAAGAAAAAAGTATGGAGTCTCATCTAAAAGCTTTACAAGCTTTTGAAGATGCCAAGGATAATACTGGTATTGCCATGAGCTATAATAACCTTGGTAAAATATCTTTTCAAAATAAAAATTATCCAACGGCAAAATATTATTTAGGCAAGGGAATAGTACTCTGTACAACTACAAAAAATTATTTAGATTTAGGAAAATGCCAATTAAATTTAGGCAATGTGTATGTAGAGTTACAACAACTCGATAGCGGTGCTTTTTATTACAAACAAGCTGAACTAGCATTCGAAAATATTCATTTTATCAAAGGTCTTCAAACAGCTAATAATAATATTGGCGCATTATTTTTAAGGCAAAAAAAATACAAAGAAGCCATACCATTTTTAGAAAAAGCACTAGCATTAGCCGTAAACAATAACAACATTGTAGGATTGCCATTAATACAATCAAATTTGGGTTATTCAAATGCTTTTTTAGGAAATACTACGGAGGCAAAAAAGTGGTTTGATGAGGCATTGGTAACCGCCAATAAATACAATGAGCGTACCATAATAGCTGAAGTGTTGTTTAGAACTGCTCAATATGATTCACTTATTGGAGATTTTGAAACTGCTTACAATCATAAAAGCCAATCCTACAAAATAAGAGATAGCTTGCTAAACGAAAAGAATGCTAAAGTCATTAATGAGCTACAAACAAAATTTGAATCAAGTAAAAAAGATAAGCAAATACAAGAACAAGAATTTAACATAAAACGACAAAAAACAATTGCTTTTTCTAGTATAGCATTTGCTATTTTATCTATATTACTTGGTTATTCATTTTATAAGCGCTATAAACTTAAGCAAGAAAAAAGGTTGCAAAATGAAGTAATGATTCAACAAAATTTAGCCACGCAAAGTATTTTAAAAGCAGAAGAAAATGAGCGACAAAGAATAGCCCGAGAATTACACGATGGTGTAGGGCAGGTAATGAGTGCTGCTAAAATGAATTTATCTGCTTTTGAAGATGAACTTGTATTTAAAGACAACAATCAAAAATTAGCATTTGAAAAAGTAATAAACCTTATAGACGAAGGTTGCAAAGAAGTAAGAAGTGTGAGCCATCAAATGATGCCAAATGCATTATTAAAATCTGGCTTAGCATCTGCCATTAAAGAATTTATAGACAAAATAGACAACAATATTATAAAAGTAAGTTTGCACAGCGAAGGTTTACAAGAGCGTCTAGATGATAACACAGAACTCGTTTTATACAGAATTATACAAGAATGCGTAAACAATGTAATAAAACATTCAGGTGCCAATAAATTGGATATTTCGCTTATAAAAGATGCCGATGGTGTATCTGCTACCATAGAAGACAATGGGAAGGGATTTAACATAAATGATAGAGCCAAATTTGATGGTATTGGCCTAAAAAATATAAAATCAAGAATCGAATTTTTGAAAGGCACGGTTGATTTTGATAGCTCAGAAGGCAATGGTACTTTGGTGGCAGTACATGTGCCTACAGCATAAATAGTTATATTTCTTACTGTAATTTTGTAGTGCACATTTTCAATTGTCGTAAGAGCTGTCATCCCTAATTTAAAATAGCGATAATTGTAGCAAGGGCTGTAAACCTTAATTGTTAGTTTTAAAAATGAATATTCTGTAAAAAGGTTGACAACCCTATTTGCAAACTGCGATAATTTTAGATGCACCCCATAAAATAACCAAATAAAAAATCGTTATCTTGGTTACAATTTAACCCCACTTGTTTACTAATATATGTTATGTAATGGAAATTGTAAGAAAGTACAGTGATGCTGAACTAATTGAAGCCATTAAATCATCCCATAAAACGGATTTAGATAAGGCTATTAAATACTTGTATCGAGCGTATTTTGAGGTGCTGAAAATATACACTTGCCAGAACAGTGGAAATGAAGAAGATGCGCAAGATGTTTTTCAAGAGGTTTTGGTGGCATTTATAGACCTAGCACAAAAAGATAAGTTTAGAGGAGAATCAAGTATTAAAACTTTTTTATACACTATAAATAGAAATATTTGGCTGAATGAATTGAAGAAACGTGGAAAAGCTGAAAAAAGAAATGTGATTTTTGAAAATGAAAAAGATTCAAGCTTATTAGATATTTCACATTTTATAGTGCAGAATGAAACAAGGAAGCAAATTTTAAATATTGTAGATGAATTAGGAGAAATATGCAAAAAGATTTTATTGGCGGTTTACTACGAAAATTTATCAATGAAAGAAATATTAGTGAATGTGGAGTATGAAACAGAGCAAGCATTGAGAAATAAAAAAAGTAAATGTTTGAAACAACTTGAACAATTATTAACAGCCAACCCAATGATGGCAAAAACACTAAAAGCTGCCTTGCAATATGAATAACAATTATATTAATAGCGACACATTGATTCAATATATGGATAACGAGCTTTCGCTTGAAGACAAAACCAATATAGAAAACCTATTAAAGCATGATACCGTTATGCAACAAGAACTAGAAAACCTAACCTTAGCAAAATCAGCCATTAAAACGTATGGGTTAAAAATGCATGTGAGCACTATTCACGAAGAAATGATGAATGAAATGGCTGTTGAAAAAACATCAACTTCGCAACAAAGCATTGTAAGAAAAATCGTACGAATTAGTATGAAAGTAGCTGCTGCTATATTTATTATAATGTTTGGAGTAGGTGTTTATCAATATGCAACTATTACTCCTGATAAGGTATTTGCTAGCAATTATACCCCATATACGTTAAGTGTGAATAGAGGAACAGCAGAAAAAGATATGATAGAAAAATCATTTAAAGAAAAAAATTATACTGGAATTATTACTCAGTTTGAAACATTAACAGATGCGAGTACAAAAGGAAGTTTTCTAGCAGCAATTGCTTACATGGAAACAAATAATTATAAAAAAGCCATAGCAGCTTTTAATTATGTTTTAGCAAAAAACACTTTGGAGAAAACAAGTATTTTTAATGATGATGCTCAATATTTTTTGGCAATGAGTTATTTAAAAAATAATGAAGTGAAATTAGCAATGCCTATTTTTGAAATGATTAATAATAGTACAAATCATTTATACAATGATAAAGTTACTAGTGCCTTTATGCGAAAATTGAAAATAATTAATTGGAAATATTAAGTCACAAAACCACTATGTATTTCTTCTTTTTGTTTGTCCCCAGTGGGCGGTAATTTTACCGCCCAGTTTTTTGTTTTAAGAAATAAATGAATGTTATAATAAGGGTTGTAATTACTCCAACAATCCATATCCATACATATGAACTAGTGTTATTTTCAGGTACACCCGTAAGTACCAAATGTGCCCAGTAATTAGGGCTCTTAAATCTTTTTTCTATATCTGGCGATTGTATATAATCAAGCTTAGCTTTTTGTAATGCAGTAGCAGCATTAATTCCATTGTTGTAGTATTTATAAAACCGTTGCATAATCCCTGCGGTGGACTTATCATCTGCTTTCCACAAAGAGCCTATAATATTGGGGCAACCTGCATAAGTAAATGCTCTAGCAAGGCTCATTAAGCCTTCGCCCTTTGCCAATTGACCCGTACCTGTTTCGCATGCACTTAAAATAACCAGCTTTGTAGCATGTAGCTTGAGGTTGTATATTTCTTGTACATACAAATTGTTTTCTGCGGGCGATAATCCTGTAAAAGGGTAGAAGGCTATTAGCGATTTTTCGGGTATGGAATCATTTACGATGGTATGTGTGGCTAAATGAAGTATGCCAGCTTTTTCTGCTAAGGCAAGAAAGTTTTTTTTTGTGGCTGCACTATCCATTAAAATATTTCCTTTCAAACTTTCAATCTCATTTTTAGAATACAACAATTGTGAAAATTCATCATTACCCTTGCTAGCAAATGGCGCCATGGCAAGGGTAGTTTTATTGGTAGTATTACTTTTAATATCATCTCTTAGTAATGCAGTTGAATATTGATATTGCACATTAAATTTACCCAAAACAAAATTTCCATTCTCATCATTGAAAGCTTCAAAAGGTATATTGTTCAATTCATCATCTGGAATAATGAGTAAGTTTTCTGCATTCTTTATTTTGCCTAAAATTGGTTTGATGATTATATTGTATAATTGAGTAGATGTTTTATCAGCATTATACTTTTCCTCTCCTTTATAATTGTTAAGCGATGTTTTTAGTTTTTTAATGGATGTATAGAATGTAGAATCAATAGCCTGTTTTGTATAACTTAATTCATCAGGGGTAATGCATAAAATAACCATTTCGTTTTCTGATAAATGGTAAGAGAGAAGAGCCGTTTTTTTGCTCAATATTTTTTGTACCTGTGAAACGGTAGGAATAGATTTTGCAAATTTTTTGGCTTTGTACCCTGGTAACTCATTTATTTTTTCTTGCAGCTTGCCTAGTTCTATTTCATAATCTCTGATATTTGTTTTAACTTTTTCTAGTTGGACACTATCGTTTATTTGCCCTGCTTTTAGCGAAAGCCTAGTGATATTATTTTTAATTAAATTTTCTTTTTCAAATAAAGCAACATTACTGCTAGACTCACTTTTTATGGCAGATTCCTGAACATTTAATGACAATACACTTGCCTTATTTTGTTGATCAAAATTATATGCATCTTCTAAATAAATGTTGTTTTTTGTAAGCTCGTACAACTGTAAACTGATATGTATTGGTCTATCATGCACTTTGTATTTTATTTTGTTCAAAAACAATCTTGCTTCATCGCTGTCGTATGTTTTTTCTACATAATCAGCCAATAAAAATGCAGAACGATATGCATGTAATGCTGCATCTAATGAGCTTTGTTTTTTATCTTGCTGGTAAAGGTTTTCAAATGCATCTGCCTTTGTAGTAAGTGTATTAAAGAGATTTATATAGGAGAATACGCCAGTAAAGGTTTTTGGGTTTTTATAGATATCCGTTTCATTAAAATCAGGGTAGAACTGTAGAATGGCTCGTTGATAATAATCTACGGCCTGTTTATAATTTTTTTCTATAATAAATTTATCTGCTAGAAACTGAAAAGTTATACCATGGCGAATATTTTTGTTAGCGGCATTCCATTTCTCATTTTCTTCTAAAGCCAAATCTAAATATCTATTTGCAGAATCAATTTTTAAAAGTTTGAGATAAGTTTTTGCAATTTGATTGTATAAAGCTATGGTTCGATTATTTTCGTAATGAACCTTGTTAAAATAGGGTATTGCTTTTTCTAAGTTGCCAAGTTGCAAATTAATAATTCCTAAGTTTAGTAAAATTTCATTTGTATTTATACCAGAAGTAAGAACAGATTCATAAATTATATTTGCTTCAGAAAATTTTTCTAATTTGAGTAATGATGATGCAATATTTATTTTATAGTTTATTAAAAAGTCTTTGTAGTCAGGATAAGTTTTTGAAAGTAGCAAAATAGCCTTTTCAAAATAATTTTTAGCCTGCCTATAATTGCCTGTTTCGTAATACATATTTCCAAGACTATTGTATAATCTTTGTTCTTCATTAAGTACAGTTCCATATTTTTCAGTAATTAATTCTGCTTTTTTAAAAAAAATATATGCAGAATCAAATTGGTTTAAGCTAAAATATATACGCCCCGTAAATAGTAAAGGTTGAAAAAGAAACGAATCTTCAATTGACTGTATTTTATCTTTCAGATCTATAGCTTTTAGATAATTTTCTTTGGCTAGTGTAATACTATCAAAATAATGTAACAGAATTCCTGTTTTAAAATAACAAAAAAAAGCAAGTGAATCGTCACCTGATCTTTCAATATCTGGAATTATTTTTTGGAATATAGTGAGTGCTTGTTTATTAATTTTTTCTTCTAATGCTTCTGAACCATTTTTTGTACTCTTTATATTTTCTGATTTACGAAATAATTTATCTGCAATAGAATATTGCGTATGTAAATTGGTTTCTTTTTTTAATACTGCTTGAGAAAAAGCGATTGCCAGTGTCAAAATAGATATAAAAAAGATTAAAAATACTCGCATGATAAGTCAAATTTTACTTATCAAATATAGAGAGAAGGAAGATATTAATCTGCGATTATAACAATACATGGCGGCCTTGGCTTGGCAAAAGCCTGAGCTACATCAATTCCATTTCCACGTCCTTGTGCACCTCTTAAAATAGTACCTGCATGGTCTATCAATAGTATGTCCCATAGATATTGAGGGATATCGGCACGTTTTTGATAGTAATATAATTTTACTTTCAATTTATTTAATGACTTGCCACTAGCATCATCCATTTTATAATAGTAGGTAAATTCTTTTTGAGAATCGTGATTAGATGTAATAGCACCATCTCTTAAACTTTTTGCTAAATTTATTCTGCCATTGACGCTAGAAACTGCGCATCCCTGGCTGTTACAACCATTACCATCGTCAAAACTATTGTTTAGCCCTGTGCCAAATAAACCAGGTGTGTATGGAACTCCTTTGGCATTGTAAATTGGCATAGCAATACTATCTCCTTGCGATAATCGGTATATGCCATCGTAAAAATTAATACCTGCTAATACAATTTTTGTACTTATAGTATCTCTACTCCCGTCTGGGACAAACATTATTCTATAGCGAAGCCCCATCTCACTTTCTGCTAAGTCTATTTTACCAGTTATCTCATCCAATTCTATTCCTTTTGGAAAACCGATGAACTTACCCGCTCTATTCATTGGCAATGGAGACACTATGTTTCCAGTACTTCTTAAGTAAAATATAGAGTCTCCATAGTTTAATACATTGCTAGGAGTTGGGTTAATATCAATAGGATCAGTAGGGTCAGTTGTATCAGTGTCTTTTTTGCAAGATGTCGTTATAATTGCAACAAAAGCACAGAAGCTAAATAGTATAAAAAGCTTTTTCATATTTGTATCCCTTTTGTATTTGTCAATTCAAAGTTAACAAATGTAACCAGTTAATTATAATAAACGTTTGAACACTAATTATATCAAATTTTATACCAAAATATTTCATTTGCAGCTGTTTGCCGCTTGTTTCTTATGTTACTTTTTTGATAAAAAATATTTCCAATAATTTTTTGCTCAAAATGCACAGAAATATTGCTATAGAAAATATTATACCTTAATTTCCAAAAAAAATAGCCCTATTTCTAGGGCTACATCTAAGATATCTAAAAATTTAATGCCTGACATCTATCAAGCTCTCCCCATATTCCTCAAATGCAATGTGTGAGATACCAATGCATGCCTCATTCTACGGTACTCAATATATTTTACATTAAACTCCTCGCAAGTACATTTTATAATTTTACTAATAGCAGGGTAGTGTATATGAGAAATTTTAGGAAATAAATGATGCTCTATTTGAAAATTAAGACCACCTACCAACCAAGAAATGAGTTTGTTTTTTGTAGCAAAATTGGCAGTAGTTTCAATTTGGTGAATAGCCCATTCGTTTTCAATATCGTTTGTAGCTATACTAGCTACCGGAAAAGCAGTTTCTTCAATGGTATGCGCTAATTGAAAAACCACACTAAGAATTAATCCTGC
>JANOZW010000166.1:0-5785 GCA_031429575.1 Ferruginibacter sp. | reverse complement strand
GTGCAACAGATTTGCAACCTAAATTTTTATTATACATTTTTTCTTGATTATTATCGTAGTCAAAATTATCATCTAAATATGCGGTTATTTCTCCAATTGTAGTTAACTCTGCTAAATTATATTTTGTTTTCCATGTAAATTGTAAAGCAGAAAATCCTGTACTCTTGATTTTTTTATCAAAATGTTTTATAAAAATTTCTTTGCTTTTTGCTAAGTATAAACTATCACCTGGAACATCACTTACAACTATTGGAGAATGTGTATTTATTATCACTTGTCTTAATGGATTATTTTCATCAACAGGATAGTTTACATCCGTTGCCATCCCTTTTAATAATTCTACCATTTCATGAACTTTATTTGGATTAATTCCATTTTCTGGCTCTTCTAAACAAATTAATCCACTACTCATACTATCTTCCTCTATTACTGCTAATCCTAAAAAACGTAAAGTCCCATCTGAAAGTGATTGAGCAGGGAGAGTAAGCCCGCTTTTAAACTTAATTTGTAGTGTTAGTAAATCCCGCTTTTCGTCTTTGTCAATATAAATTTCACTAACATCTTCAACAAGTTCTTTGAGTTTATTTGTTAGGATTTGATAAATATCTACGTCTTTCTTATCGGATTGTAACCTATATAAAGTAGCAGGAAGATTTAATCCATTAGCCGTTATCTCTGCATTTTTTACTTCGTAGATAAAATTTGGTTGCCTTAGAGCACTTGGTTCAAATTGAAGCATCATCCAGTTTCGCATTTCTTGCCTAACCAAAAATGCAGTAGGAGATTCTGCAGTTGCAGTTGATAATAAAGTTCTTGGCATTTTTTCAGCAATAAATTCTGTTCCCCTTCCTTTATTACCATCTTGGTGTAATTTTATTTTATCTCCATCTGTAGAAATAAATGGTATCCTAGTAGAACGCCTTCCTAATAAAATTGATTTCAACCAAATCGATTCATGTTTAAAATAAAAATTTTTTTTCGAATCCCCTTGTTTAATAGGCAGTAATTCTTCTCTTATAATTTCAATTGGCTCTTTTACACTAACCTCATCATTCAGCTTAAGTTCTAAAATATATTTTAAACTTGTAATAGTAGCATTTGCAACTTGCCCTAAATCATCTTCACCTTTGCTTGGAATAATTATATCAATTTCAAAATATAATTTATCAAGATATTGAGTGCCATTTCTAAAAAAAATATCTCTGACATTCGAATGTTTTTGATTTTCGCTTCTAATCGACTTAGCAGCATGTAATAATGTGTTATCCGCTAAATTCGATAAAAAAATTAAGGCATCAAATAAATTTGATTTCCCAATTGCATTTGCTCCAGCGATACATGTGAATGGTCCAAAATAAAGTTCTGTATCAATTAAACTCTTAAAACCATTTATTTTTATACGTGTAATCATAAATTATCGACTTGTTTATTAGCTTCAACTTAAATATACAAAATTATATTATTAGAAATATTATTTTCACAAGATAAAGATTTCAAAACCATAATAACCTTAGATTATTCATAAAATAAAGAATTAATCAAATAATAGTTAACTAATATGAGATAATTAAAATCTCTATTCCTATTATTCATCACAATTTGATAAAGATTGAACTGTAAGTACTATACTTTTTTACATTGAAATTTATCATGTTATTAAATAATTATTACGAAATATGGAATTATATATGCCTAAATTAATAAGTCTAGTTAATGAGTAGAGTATTTAGTACTTTTGAAAAAAAGAAAATCAATTGTATAGCGGATATATTTTAAGAAGAAACTTGCCCGATCAAAAATCGGTAGCCAACTTTACGGATGAGTTGTATCAATATCTTTTTCCTGTGGTGGATAATGAGGCGGATTATTTGGAGCAGCACGAATTGGTGATGGTACGATTAAAAATGCATTTGCACAGCCTCATTACTACCTGTATAAACGGCGGTAATACTAAAGTTGATGATGTAGTACATCATTTTTTTGAACAATTATCAGACGCATGCAATGCCTTAATAAAAGACGCACAGTTTATTTTAGATTACGACCCCGCAGCTAATTCCGTAGAAGAAATTATTTTAAGCTACCCTGGTTTTTATGCCATTGCCATTTATAGGCTAGCGCATATTTTGTACAAACAACAAATAGAAATTTTACCAAGGATGATGAGTGAGCTTGCACATAGTAAAACGGGTATTGATATAAACCCTGGTGCTAGCATTGGTTGCCCATTTTTTATAGATCATGGTACAGGCATTGTAGTAGGAGAAACAACGGTAATTGGTAATGCTGTAAAATTATACCAAGGCGTAACACTAGGTGCATTGGCAGTGCGCAAAGAAGATGCTGAAACAAAGCGGCATCCTACCATTGAAGATAATGTAGTGATATATGCGGGTAGTACAATTTTAGGTGGTGAAACTACCATAGGTCATGATTGTATCATTGGCGGTAATACATGGATTACAGAAAACGTTCCTGCATTTAGTGTCGTATATCATACGGCGCAAACGGTGGTAAAAGATAGAAGAGATTTTAAAGAACCGGTGAATTTTATTATTTAGTTTTTGTAAAAGTTTCGTGGGACACAAACCTTGGCGACGATTTTAAAAAACCAGTAAATTTTATTATTTAAAACGATAAAAATATAACAAATGAAAGTAGCAAATATTTTAGAAACAATTGGCAACACACCACATGTAAAAATAAACCGTTTATTTCCTGATAATATACATGTGTATTCGAAATTAGAAAGGGCAAATCCTGGGGGAAGTATAAAAGATAGAATTGCATTGGCCATGATAGAGGATGCGGAAGAGAAAGGTATTCTAAACAAAGACAGTATTATTATAGAACCTACATCTGGCAATACTGGTATAGGTTTGGCCATGGTAGCTGCTGTAAAAGGCTATAAAATTATTTTGGTAATGCCCGAGAGTATGAGCATAGAACGCAGAAAACTAATGAGCGTGTACGGTGCAAGTTTTGAATTGACGCCAAGAGAAAAAGGCATGAAAGGAGCCATAGAAAAAGCGCAGGAATTGGTGGCTGCCACACCCAATGCTTGGATGCCACAACAATTTGAAAACCCTGCCAATATAGATATACATGTAAAAACGACTGCGGAAGAAATTCTAAAAGATTTTCCTGAAGGGATAGATTTTTTGATAACAGGCGTAGGCACTGGTGGGCATATTACAGGTGTAGCAGAAGTATTGAAAAAACATTTTCCAGCTATAAAAGTATTTGCAGTAGAGCCTGAGTTATCGCCTGTAATCAGCGGTGGTAGCCCAGCTCCGCATCCATTGCAAGGTATAGGTGCTGGGTTTATACCTGGTAATTTACACACAAATGTTTTAGATGGCGTTATACAAATTGGTAAAGAGGAGGCTTTTGATTTTGCTATTCGTTCCGCAAAGGAGGAAGGGATTTTTCAAGGTATATCTAGTGGTGCTACTATGGCTGCGTTGGCAAAAAAAATACCCGAAATACCTGCTGATAGTACAGTGCTTATTTTTAATTATGATACTGGCGAAAGATATTTGAGTATAGAAGGATTATTTTAAACGAGATAAAGTTGAAAATTAATAGTTTAAATGTGGTTGTTTGTGCAGCCACTTTTTAGTTTTTAAGAATATGGTCATTTTCTAATTCACCTGTGTAATTTTTTCAAATTTACCCTACCTTGCAGCCGTGAAAAAAAGAAATAATAGTTTATCATTAGTAGTTTTGGTGGCTGCCGCATTATTGTTGTTTTTTGTAAAGAGAAATCAACGGGGCAGTACGACCAATATTAGAGATAGGGTAACAGTAGAAAATGCTACAGACGCATATACACAATTGCGTGGAGGTAATAAAACCATTTCATATAGTAGGCATGCAAAATGCAGAATGGAATGTAGGCATATAGATGAAAGCGAGGTGAAAGAAATATTGCAGACAGGCGAAATAAATCATAATAAAGAACAAAAAAGCGAAAAAGGCGTAACTTACCCACTGGAAGGTAAAACACACGATGGACAACATGTGCGTATTGTTTTCGCACCACATGAAAACAATATAACAGTAGTAACGGCTATAGACTTAGATACAGATTGGCCTTGCGGAGATTGTAAATAGATAGGTAGACATTAGATATTAGACACAAGACAAAGAGTTGTAATAAAGTTGTAATTATTATGAGTGGTTATTTTTATAAAAATAATAATACCAAATTGCACCCATGAAGTTAAAATCATTATTGGCAAAACCTTTTGCCAGTTACATATATAAGCAGATAAAAAAAGGAATTGGCACTGCGGTAGAAGATCAGGATAAAATTTTTGCAAGCATTGTAAAATCTGCTAGTAAAACATTATTTGGTACCGATCATTCTTTTGCTGAAATAAAAACCCACGAAGATTATTGTAGGCTTGTACCCATTAGAGATTACGAAGCATTTAAACCTTATATAGAAAAAATAAAAGAAGGGAAGCACAACATTTTATGGAAAGGGCAGCCGATATATTTTGCTAAAACGAGCGGTACAACAAGTGGTGTAAAATATATTCCCATTACAAAAGATTCTATACACAACCATATAAACACCGCACGAAATGCATTGCTTTGCTATATGATAGAAAGCGGTAATACAAAATATGCAGATGGTAAAATGATTTTTCTTAGTGGCTCTCCAGAGCTAGAAAGGGTAGGAGGCATACCCACAGGGCGCTTGAGCGGCATTGTAAATCATCATATACCTAAATATTTGCGTGGTAATCAACTACCATCTTTCGAAACAAATTGTATAGAAGAGTGGGAAGAAAAGTTGGAGAAAATAGTGGATGAAACCATCAATGAAAACATGACATTGATTAGTGGAATACCACCTTGGGTACAAATGTATTTTGATAAATTACAAGAACGTACTGGTAAAAAAATACACGAAATTTTTCCAAATTTTACCGTGATGGTACAAGGTGGTGTAAACTACGAACCCTACAAAGCAAAATTGTTAGAAACCATTGGCAGACCAACAGACACCATCGAATTATTTCCTGCAAGCGAAGGTTTTTTTGCGTTTCAAGATAGTCAAACGGAGAAAGGAATGTTGCTAAATAGCAATAGTGGAATATTTTTTGAATTTGTACCTGTAGATGAGTTGCAAAATGAATACCCCAAAAGATTAACATTAAAAGATGTAGTGGTTGGAGAAAATTATGCGCTCATAATTAGTAGCAATGCAGGTTTGTGGGCATACAATATTGGAGATACCGTAAAATTCATTTCTACAAATCCATATAGAATTATTGTAAGTGGGCGTACAAAACATTTTATATCTGCCTTTGGTGAGCATGTAATTGTGGAAGAAGCCGAAGCAGCTATTTTAAAAGCTACCCAAGAAGAAAATATTTTGATAAACGAATTTACTGTGGCGCCATTTGTATCATCAGATGCAGGAAAAAGCTACCACGAATGGTTTATAGAATTTGAAAATGCCCCTGACAATTTGCACAATTTTGCAAAGAAAATTGATGATAATCTGCGGGCAAAGAATGTGTACTACGACGATTTGGTTAAAGGGAATATTTTGCAAGAATTAAAAATAACTGCTGTGCCGCCAAATGGATTTAAAAACTACATGAAAAGTATTGGCAAGCTTGGCGGACAAAACAAAGTGCCTAAATTGAGTAATGATAGGAAAATAGCGGATGCTTTATTGCAATCATAGGTTTGTAATGCTGTTGAAAATAGCCTACAATCCTTTTTTTTATTTTCACTTATCTTTACCCTTAATAATTAATATTAA
>JANOZW010000165.1:0-5034 GCA_031429575.1 Ferruginibacter sp. | reverse complement strand
CTGCAATTTTATCATCCAACACTTTTTCTGTATCATGAAACCTTGCAGCATTTTCTAATGGCTCATTCACACTAAAGTAAAATTTAATTTTCGGCTCTGTTCCACTCGGCCTTGCAGAAATTTTTGTACCATCAGCCAATTCAAATTGTAGTACATTGCTTTTAGGTAAATCGATTGTCCACTCCTCCCCTGTTTGCAAGTTCTTTCCTTTTTGCAATTCATAATCAAACAAATTTTTCACGGCAGTTCCATTTAATGTAAGTGGTGGATTATTTCTATACCCTTCCATCATTGCCGCAATTTCTGCCACACCATTCATGCCTTTCTTGGTAATGCTTACCAAATGCTCTTTATAAAAACCATACTCCACGTACATATCAATTAATTTTTCAAACAAAGAGCGTCCTTTATTTTTTTCATAAGCCGCCATTTCACAAATTAATGCCACGGCACTTACTGCATCTTTATCTCTAATCTTATCGCCTATCATTAAGCCAAAACTTTCTTCTCCACCTACAATATAATTTTCTTTTCCTTCTTTTTCTTTTATGAGTGATGCTATCCATTTAAACCCTGTAAGTACATTGTAACAACTTACACCATTGCGTTTCGCAATAGCATCTATCATATCAGTTGTTACAATTGTTTTTACCACCATATCATTTGGTTGTGCAATTCCTTTCGCTTTTCTAGCTTCTATCATGTAGTTAAAAGCCAACAAAGCAGTTTGGTTCCCGTTCATTAAAATCCATTCACCTTTATCATTTTTCACACCAATACCTACTCTATCTGCATCTGGATCGGTTCCCAATAAAATATCGGCATTTAAAGCCTCCGCTTGTGCAAGCCCCATGCTCATGGTTTCTTTTTCCTCTGGGTTGGGGTAATTAACTGTTGGGAAATTGCCATCAGGTGTAGCTTGTGCTTCTACAATATGCACATTGGTAAAGCCAAACATTTTAAGCGCATCAGGCACGAGCATAATACCCGAGCCGTGTATAGGCGTGTAAACGATTTTCAAATCATGCTGTGCTGCACACACATCAGGATAAACACTCAAACCCTTTACCATATTAAGATACGCCGCATCAGTTTCTTTACCAATGATGGTAATATTTTGCTCCCCACCGCTCCATTTTACATCATCTACATTGGCAATTTTTTCTACTTCTACAATTACATTTTTATCGTGTGGAGGTACCATTTGTGCACCATCATCCCAATAAGCTTTGTAGCCGTTATATTCTTTAGGGTTATGGCTTGCAGTACACACCACACCGCCTTTGCATCCATAATGTCTAATGGCGTAACTCAACTCAGGCGTAGGTCTTAGGCTTTCAAACAAATATACTTTTATACCGTTTGCTGCAAAAACATTAGCCGTAATTTCTGCAAAAGTTCTACTGTTGTTTCTACAATCATGTGCCACTGCTACGCTCACATCATCACCAAAACATTGCTTTAAATAATTGGCATAACCTTGTGTAGCCATACCAATGGTGTATTTATTTATGCGGTTTGTACCAATGCCCATAATGCCACGAAGGCCACCTGTGCCAAATTCTAGATTGCGGTAGAAGGCGTCTGCCAATCCATCTGCATCTTCTGTTTGCAACTTTTTAATTCCTTCTTTAGTGGCTTCATCGTAGTTTCCAGTAAGCCATTTTTCCACATTTTGTGATATAATTTCTTGCATATATTTTAGTTTTAAGAACTTTACAAATATAATAATCGTATTTGATTATAATATTACGCATATTTTTGTTTTTTATGCAAAACAAATTTTTAATCTTTAATCATCATCCCTTCCCGTTCAGTTCAGGCGGGGTTGTGTCACTCACTTCAACTTTTAAATCTTTATTCCTCTTTTTTATTTGTCTACTAGTGCAAGCGAATATTATTGCTCAACATAGTCCTAAAGCAAATTTAGATTCAATTAAAAATGACAGTACATTCAACCTAAACCGAGCGTTAGAAGGAAAGGTAATCACAAACAAAAGAAAAACATTTGATACATTAACCAATCAACCAATCAACCAATCAACCAACCTCCAATATCCTTTCAACAAAAAAAGAGTAAAAACTGTAGTCGTAGCAAATGTTGTAGGATACGGCGCCATCATGTACGGCTTAAGCTCAGCTTGGTATAGCGGTTATCCAAAAAGTAAAATGCACAGTTTTGATGATAGTAGAGAATGGTTACAAATAGATAAAATAGGGCACGCTTTAAGTGCCTATGCAGAAAGTAATGCGAGCTATGAGGTTTGGCGATGGACAGGCATTTCAAGAAAGAAAAGAATTTTATTAGGCGGAATGAGTGGTGCAGCATACCAAACAATCATTGAAGTGTTAGATGGCTACAGTGCAGAATGGGGATGGAGTTGGGGAGATTTTGGTGCAAACATTGTAGGTAGTGGAATATTTACTGCCCAAGAATTGGCTTGGGATGAACAACGCATTCGATTTAAATTTTCTTTTCACAAAAAAAACTATGCTGACCAATCTTTAAATGCAAGAAGCACAGCAATATTTGGCAAAAGTGAACCCGAGCGTTTTTTAAAAGATTACAACGGGCAAACGTATTGGTTAAGTGCAAACATAAAATCATTTTTTCCTAAAAGCAAAGCTCCTGCATGGCTAAGTGTGGCAGTAGGTACAGGCGCAGAAGGTATGTTTGGTGCAAACGATAATATTGGAAGAGATAAACAAGGGAATATAAATTTTAATAGAACAGACATTCAAAGATATAGACAATGGTATCTTGCTCCTGATATAGATTTATCTAAAATAAAAACAAAAAAAAGAGGCGTGAGAATGATTTTAACGGCACTCAATGTTTTTAAATTTCCTATGCCTTCGTTAGAGTATTCAAGAAATGGATTTAGCGTGAATTGGTTGCATTTTTAGAAAATAATAGACAAATTGAACCAAAATGTGTGCCCTTTTTCAAACACCCTATCTAAATATAAGATTTAGGAAATTTTGGATACAGAGAAAATTGAACTGTTCAGAAAAACCGAACAGTTCAAAAAATCAAAAACTTACTTCTTTTTCTTCGGGTGCACCAATTTCATTTCCTTCACCAATCTATCTGCTCCTGCAAATTTATCCACTATAAAAAGCACGTAGCGAATATCCACCATTATGTTTCTGCAAATAGATGCATCGTAGTTAATATCACTCATCGTGCCTTCCCACACCCTGTCAAAGTTTAAGCCTATTAAATTACCATACGCATCCAACGCAGGGCTACCACTATTACCTCCAGTAGTATGGTTTGTAGCAATAAAGCAAACAGGCATTTTTCCTGCTACGCCGTACTGACCATAATCTTTGTTCTTATGTAAAGTGCGCAGTTTTTCAGGCACATCAAATTCATAATCACCTGGTTTGTATTTTTCCATTACACCATCAAGGTCAGTTTTAAAATCGTAGTATGCACCATCTTTTGGCTTATAGCCTTGTACTTTACCAAACGTAACTCTAAGTGTACTATTTGCATCAGGAAAAAATATTTTTTCTTTAAACACATCCATCTGTGCTTGCATGTAAGTGCGTTGCGCAAGCGTAATACGGTTTTGCACAGCCGTTAAATCTTTTTGTACTGCTGTTTGATACGTTGTTAATAAAGCTTTTTGTAAAGCAACAATACTGTTTTCTTTTAAAAATGCAACCAAATCCTCAGGTTTGCCATCTATCAAAGCATTTAATTTTGATAAATCTGTTAATCTGTCATCCTTATAAAACTCTTCACCTGCTACATTAAAATCATAACCATACATAGCTTTAGCCATTGGCGCTATGAAATCTCCGGGTTGATTTTTTATATACATTTCCATCAACCCACCAAATAATTTTTTATCAACTATTGGGTTAAATTCTTTCATAAAATCTTCCAACATGGCTTTTACTTTTGGCTTGGTTTCATCGTACCCTTTTTGCCCATTTTTTTCAAATGCACTTACCAAATTATTTAATTGTGCAACTATTGTAAATATTTCAATTTTTGAAACAATTTCTTGGTAATAATCTCTTGCCAATCCCAATGATTTAATATCTGCATAGCCAGCCTCTAAAGTTTGTAATAAAGTACCATACTTTTCTTTTAAGCTAGGGTTTGCATCTACTCTTTTTTGAAACTCTAATTCCTGTGTTTTCTTTCTACCCACACCATCTGTTCTTGTAAGCCCAAGCACTTCGCCCTGCCATTTTTTATAAGCATTTTGTATGCCAGCATATTTTGCAGCGTACTGTATTTTTATGCCTTCGTCTTTGCGCATAAAGCCATCAATAATATTGAGTGCTTTATCTCTTATCGCAATTTTTGCAGGGTCGTTTACGGTTCTTATTTGCTCTACTGCCGCACTGTACAAGTATTCTGTCGTTCTTCCAGGAAAACCAAACACCATTGTAAAATCATTTTCCGCAATACCATCTGTAGAAATATTTAATGATTTTTTTGGCGTAAATGGCACATTGTCCATGGAATAATCTGCAGGTTTATTATCCTTACTTGCATAAATTCGAAACATACTAAAATCGCCTGTATGCCTTGGCCATACCCAGTTATCGGTGTCCTTACCAAAGTTACCAATGGCACTTGGTGGCGCTCCTACAAGGCGCACATCATTGTATTTTTCTTTTACAAAAAGATAATATTGGTTGCCTTCAAAAAAACCACGGGTATAACTTTTTTGCGTAGCTTCTTTCTTTGCATCCTTATTTATTTGTTGTAAATTTTTATCAATAGCAGCCATTCTTTCTGCCTCTGTCATATTACTTGTAATGCCCACCAATGCTGCCGCACTCACATCATCTATACGCACAATAAAAGTGGCAAACAATCCCTTGTTAGGTATTTCATCTGCATTTGTTTTGCTCCAAAAGCCATCACGTATATAATTATGCTCAAGAGATGAATGGTTTTGGATAGCATCAAATCCACAATGGTGATTGGTAAGTACCAAGCCTTTTGTAGAAATAATTTCACCAGTACAAAAGCCACCAAAGCTCACAATAGCATCTTTCAAACTG
>JANOZW010000164.1:0-7310 GCA_031429575.1 Ferruginibacter sp. | reverse complement strand
TAAAAATTTTACTTAAAAAAAAATACACATGAAAAAATTATTAAAAATAACAACAATTATTATTACTGCACTTTTCTCTTTGCATATACATGCACAAAATGTAGGCATAGGTACTACTACACCTACACAAAAACTAGAAGTAGCAGGTAACGTTTTTGTAAGTGACAGTGTAGGCATTGGCGTAGCAAACCCACAGTTTAAGCTAGATGTAGGTGGGCGTGTTTTATTAAGAGGTGAAGGCAATTCAAATGGTACTGCCGGCATTTGGCTTAATAATGACAATAATACTACAAGGCCTGCTTTTATTGGCATGATAGATAATAATACAATTGGGATTTATGGCAACAACGGATTGGGGGGCTGGGGCTTGGGTATGAAAACGAACAATGGAAATGTAGGTATTGGCACCACTAATCCTATTAGTAAACTAGATGTGAGAGGTACGATTGTATCTTCTGAAAATATAAATGCAGGATCAAATATTATTGCAATCGGCAATATTCTAGCCGTAGGAAATTTTAATATGGGCATAGAATATGTAAGTGTTTCTAGATCGGTATCAGCAAATAGTTACACTAGTTTTGGCTGCTTATGCCCACCTGGTAAAAAAGTTTTAGGAGGTGGCGGTGGTGCTAATGTTTCTAATCCTCAACAAATTTACACCATAGTAAATTCATCTTTACCTGCAGCAAATGGTACAGGGTGGTTAATATATATAACCAATACAGATACCGTTGACCCACACACAGTAACTGCATGGGCTATCTGTGCAAGAGTGCAATAACAAAACAGCATCAATACCCTTTAGTAAAATCAATTTTATGAAATAAAAACTATTACAATCAATAGCAGCGGCCTTATTGTTTTCTGCTAATGCTAATAAGTAGGTTTAGTTTTGGATTAAAAATACAGTAAAAGATAGTTTAGTTTGTGACATGCATATTATACTGCCTTTCTGTTTTTTTATAAATATATAATTAAAAAAAACTGGTTTCAATAAATGTTATTTGTATTTTTATTTAAATGATAAATAAAAAATCGCTCATCATCACCTTAAAAATTGATGATGCATCCCAAGACTTCTTTAATGAAAAACGAAAACAGTACTACCCTGCTTACGCCAACTTTGTAGATGCTCATATTACTTTATTTCATAAACTTCCATCTGATAAAAATATTATTTACCAAACACTACAGCAATTATGCAATACCCATGCATTTAACATGCAAGTTGTTGACATAAAAAATATAGACAATTTTGTGGCCTATGATATTGTTTCACCGGCATTGCAAAATATACACGCAACCATGCAAGCTACCTTTACAAACATGCTTAATGAGAAAGATAGAGAAACATTATGGCCGCACATAACCATTCACAATAAAGCCACAGTTTACAAAGCTTTTAAAACACATAAAAAATTATTGGAGGATTTTAAACCATTTAGCATTACCATTATTGGCTTTACCACTTGGTATTATGCAAAAAAAGAATGGATAAAAAAAGAAGATTATTTATTTACCAAATGATTTTAATCTTTCATTTTATACAACCAAAAATAACCCGCTGCAGAAATTATACTCATACAAGCCACTACATACCACAAATTACCAAACCCAAATTTATCTGCAAAAGCAGAGCCCGCCATGCTTCCAATTACCTGCGCTGCACTCCATGCCATGGTGTACATACCTGCGTATTGCCCACGGGTAGTTTGGCTGCTACGGCCAATATAGTAGCTATTCATAAACGGCATAGAAAGCATTTCCCCAGCAGTTATTACAAACAATGCTAAGGAGGCAATTAAAAAACCATTAGCTAAAGGAATATTTAAAATAAGAAATGATAAGGCCATTAGCATACAACCAAATGTTATATAAACCAAATATGGCTTTTTACCTTCTAGTTTAAAAATAAGAATCATCTCAAATAAAAATATCATTAAACCACTCCCTGCCATTATTACACCAATATAAAATTCTGACAACAATAATTCTTTCTTAAAAAAAAGAGGAATGGTGGTAAACAATTGAAAAAAGCAGGATGCAAAAATGATTTGAAAAACTAAGAAAATTAAAAACTTTTTATCGGTGTAAGGTGAATTTATTTTTGCAGTAGCTTCTACTTTTACAGAAGGTTTTTGCTGTTGTGCTTTACTTACTTTTGGCAAAATAATGAGCAACATAATGGCTGCTGCAATATTTGTAAAACCATCTACCCAAAATAATAAATGATAATTAATAGCCGCTAAAAAACCGCCCAAAGCACTCCCTACAGCGAAACCCAAGTTTATAGAAAGCCTTACCAAAGAAAAAGATTGTGTTCTATTTTCTGCAGTGCTGTAATGAGCAATAGCCGATGCATTGGCCGGGCGAAAACTTTCATTTATCATAGCCAAGAAAAAAGTTACGATACAAATGGCCTCATAACTTCTCATAAGTCCAAGTACAATAAACATAATACCACCAAATAACAATGCAGAAAATTGCGTATAATAAAAACCAAATTTATCGCTAATTTTTCCACCTGCCAATGCGCCAAATAAAGAACCTACGCCATACAATGCTACTACAAAACCGCCTTGCTTTACCGTAAACCCAATATGATTGCAATACAAAGTCATAAAAGCCAATACCATTGTACCACTCCTATTTATGAGCATCACAATGCTAAGTAACCACATACGACTTGTGAGGCCTGTGTAAGCATTTTTGTAAAGGTTGATGGTTTTATTTATCATTAAAAAAGTCTCTTTGTTATTCTAATCCAATTTTTGCAATCAGTTTTAATAGAGGTGACACCTTTTTAAAAGGTGTCACCTCTAACTTAAAAGTTTGTAATAAATTCTGAATTGCAAAATATCTGTTTAAGAAATGTTCGAAAATCTTCAAATTGAAAGCATTATCTACACTACTTTAAAATCGTGTGTCTTTGGCGCTTTGTCAAATAAATTTTTACACTCATCTGGTGGCATCATCACTTTTCTAGCAATGGTATCCATCCATGCGCCATCTACCGTTACAATAGCAGCAAGGGTTTCCTCATTTTTATATATTTTGCAAACGAGTGTCCATTTTCTAAAGTCAGCAGTTACTTTATCCATTTTAAAACTTACGGTTACCTTATCGCCAAAAGTAATTTCACTTTTAAAAATACATTCTTCTCTAAAAATAATTGGTCCAAAATGGTGCTTCATAAAGTAAGCAGGTGTAAGCCCATGCTCTACCATAAAAGCCATACGACAGTACGCACCAAAGTCGTAATATTTGGAATGTAATACATGGAAATTAGGGTCGAGATCTGCCCACCGTATTTCGATTGTTTTTTGGAATGTGTTCATGTTTTTTATTTATAATTTCAATTAATACTGAATCAGCCTGAGACACTCATAAAAAGTTTTTTAAGCGCTTTACGAATGACAAAAGTTCGTTACTGTTGGAGTGTCAGGCTGAGCTTGTCGAAGCCGGTGCGCTTCTTCAAAACCCGACAGGCTCAGGCTGACTTTCTAATAATTCGAAAGTAAACGTTTTGTAATATGTGTTATTAGCAGCTTAACATTTTTTATTTTAGAGGTAATAAAAAATCCTTTTCGCCCGCAAGCAAAAAGGATTCTACAAAATTAGATGATAAAAATTAGTTATACATCACATCATAATATTCTTTCGCCATACGGTTACTATCAAATTGCCAACGCACATCCCTCATACCATTCTTCACAATTTGTCTCCACACTTCTGGATTGTCATAATACATTGGTAGAATTTGATTTTCCAACACTTCATACATTTTTTCTAAATCATATTCATCTTGCTCATGCTGGCTCATTTTTTCGTAATCGGTCGGTGGTATTAAAAAGCCATTGTTACCATGGTTTATGAATTCGCATATCCAACCATCGTTTGTACTAAAATTTACCGCACCATTCATGGCTGCAGTCATTCCACTCGTACCGCTTGCTTCTCTTGGTACACGAGGATTATTTAACCATACGTCACTTGCCTGTTTTAATCTTTTGCTCAGCGCTAATTCATAACCAGTGCAAACGGCCACATTTGGAAATTCTTTACTTAACTCTACCAAAAAATTAAAATCACTGATGGCAGGATAATCAACCGGGTAAGGTTTTCCTGCCCAAATAATTTGTACAGGATATTTTATACTACTCATTAGTGCCTTAAACTTCTCTTGATTTCTTGTAATCAACTCCGCACGTTTGTAACCTGCAAATCTTCTTGCCCAAACAATCGTTAACACATCTGGGTTCAGTATTTTACCAGATTGATCTGATACGATTTCAAAAGCACGTTTTTTCAAGTATCTTTTTCTATCTATAAAACCTTCATCATTGTGTGTATCTGCAAAATTGTACAATTGCTTATCTGCCCAATAATGCCAGTTTTGTGCATTGGTAATAGCTTTTATTTCACAAATATTATCATACTTTTTCCACATCTCCCTGCTTACTTCGCCATGCAACTGACTTACACCATTTCCCAACCTTGCAAAACGCAGTGCAGCCAATGAGTGGTTAAATTTATCGTCTGTAATACCTGTCAATGCTCGCACTTCTTCCAAAGGCACTCCGCAGAAATAACTCATTTTTTCACATAAATACATGTCATGTTTCTCATTACCTGCTTCTTCAGGCGTATGAGTTGTAAACACCAAACGTTTTCTAACCTCTTCTTTGTTCTTATTAAACTTTTGGTACAGATAAAAGGCAGCACTTACCCCATGCGCTTCATTTAAATGGTACACATCTGGGTTAAAATTTAATTGATCCATCAACTTTGCACCGCCAACACCAAGTAAAATAAATTGTGCCACTTTTGTTGCCACGTTTGCATCATACAAGCGATGGGTAATGGTTTGAGACATATGATCGTTCTCCGGTAAATCGGTACTCAATAAAAATAATGGTGCACTTTTAAACGTTTCGGGGTTTAAGTAAAATGCCTTTACCCAAACAGGGTGACCATGTATTTCTATTTGAAACTTTATACCTGTATCTTCTAAATAATTATATATTTTTTCGTTCCATTGCACTTGTAATGTCTGATCTGGATTACGAGCTTGGTCATAATAACCATATTTCCATAAAATGCCAACACCAACTAGGTTTTGTCTTAACTCGTAAGCACTACGTAAGTGAGAACCGCTGAGGTATCCGAGCCCGCCACTATAAATTTTAAGTGGTTGATGTACAGCAAATTCCATTGAAAAATACGTTACTTTTTTTGCATACGCACCATCTATAAGGTATGGTACTTGGTATTGGGAAAAATTCATCCTTCGCTATTTAATGAGGCTGCAATATAAAAACTAATTGACAAAGTTTGGGTTGTGTTGGTATTTTTAAACTAACATATTTTATTTTTTTGTTGATAACATATGGAAAATAATTGTTAGATTTGCCTAACATTTAACTACGACGACACGAAGTTTAGCATTTTTTTAAATTATGACAACAATCACAGATAAATCATTAAGCGAAGTACACAATACGATAGATACTACAACGCCGAAGAAAAAATGGCGTAAATTATTCTCCTTTCTTGGCCCTGCATATCTCGTGAGCGTAGGCTATATGGATCCTGGTAATTGGGCTACTGACCTGGCAGGCGGAAGTAAGTACGGTTATGCACTCATATGGGTGTTACTTATGAGCAATTTAATGGCACTATTATTACAAGGTTTATCAGCAAGATTAGGCATAGTAAGGGGTAGAGATTTGGCACAAGCCAATAGAGAAACATACCCAAGAGGAATTAATTTTATTTTATACCTCTTGGCAGAAGTGGCCATAGCAGCCTGCGATTTAGCAGAGGTGCTAGGCATGGCATTGGGCATACAATTGCTTACAGGCTTGCCATTGGTATGGGGAGTAAGTTTTACAGTACTAGATACTTTTTTATTACTCTATTTACAGAAATTAGGTATGCGTAAAATGGAGGCGTTTATTATTGCATTGGTAGCGGTTATTTTTATAGCATTTTTTGTAGAAATGATTTTGGCTAAACCAGTATTGGGTGAAGTGGTAAAAGGATTCATACCATCATTTCCTGATAACAATGCCTTATACATAGCTATTGGTATTATTGGAGCTACAGTAATGCCGCATAATTTGTATTTACATTCTGCCTTGGTACAATCACGTAAAATAGACAGATCAGATGACGGCATAAAACAAGCCATAAAATTTAATAGAATAGATACCACCATTGCACTCAACCTTGCATTTTTTGTGAATGCTGGCATACTCATTTTAGCTGGCGCTATTTTTTATAAAACGGGTAACTCTCAAGTAGCAGAAATAAAAGAAGCACACAGGCTACTCCCCTCTTTTTTGGGAAATGCAGCACCCATATTATTTGCGGTGGCACTCATAGCTGCCGGGCAAAGCAGTACTGTAACCGGCACACTTGCTGGACAAATTATTATGGAAGGCTACTTAAGCTTACGCATAAACCCTATGCTGCGTAGGCTTATAACAAGGCTGGTAGCTATTGTACCAGCACTAATTGTAATTATTATTTATGGAGAAAGTAAAATTGATGCCCTGCTTGTAATGAGCCAAGTTATTTTAAGCTTACAACTCGGCTTTGCCATTATTCCACTTATTTATTTTGTGAGTGATAAGAAGACGATGGGCAAATTTGCTATAAAACCATTGGTTCAAATAACAGCCATTGCCATTGCCAGCGTACTCGTTTATTTAAACATAAAAATGCTGATAAATGAAGTAATACCATTTTTTGAAGCAGAAGCATTGATGCCGAAAATACTAATCATTGCAGCAGGTGTCTTCTTTGGTGCCGTACTTGTTTACATTTCTATTTTTCCTTTTACACAGAAAAAAAAGAAAGACAATTCTATAGAAATACACAATACATTAAAAATATTGCCAGCACTTTCTACCCCTACCTATAATAACATTGCCGTTGCATTAGATTTTAGTGCAGATGATCATAAAGTTTTGTCCTATGCAGTTGGACAAGGAAAAGCAGAAGCTAATTATATACTTATACACATTGTAGAAAGTGCATCTGCAAAATTGCATGGGGAGGATAGCGATGATTTTGAAACAAAAAAAGATAAAGCACAATTAGAATCTTATGCAGCACAATTAAGAGAAAAAGGCATTAAAGCAAGTGCAGCATTGGGTTTTAGAAATAGGGTAAAAGAAATAGTAAGAATTGTAAATGAAAACAATGCTGACCTTTTGGTGATAGGTGCACATGGGCATAGAGGTGTAAAAGATATTTTATATGGGCAAACAATAAATGCAGTAAGGCACGAATTAAAGATA
>JANOZW010000163.1:0-2700 GCA_031429575.1 Ferruginibacter sp. | reverse complement strand
CATGGAAGAAACAAACACTAAGGATCCATATATCTTTAGTAGATTTGTTATAGAACCGCTTAAAGTAGGCATATTCGTTACACCTGTCCAACTCATGTCTCTACACAAAGTCGTAGCTGCATCCAAAGTCACAACCTGCCCCGCAGCACTAAAAGAAGCTCCATCAAAAAAAACATCATCAACCGCAGTAGGTATTTGATTGTGCAATGTCGTACCACCAGATGTAGTAGCCCAGTGGCTAAGATCTGACCAATTGCCAGTACCTCCCACCCAATAATAATTTAGTGCAGATGTTTTAAAGGAAAAAAAACAAAGTAAAAAGAAAATAACAAAACCTTGCTTTAAGCTTGATTTGCTAGTTTGCACAATAAATTCAAGCCATTTTTTCATATAGGTAGTTAGGTAAAGCAAATATACTCAAAAATGAATATTGGCAGTAGTAAAAGCATTTATTATCAAATACATTAAACCTTTGCATAATAACGTATTTGCAACAGAAAAATTGCTGAATAATTTTGACAATAGCCTTTTTTGTTCTAAGATAAAGCAATTAACCCCATTTCTTCAACAAGCCCCTCGCCTCACCCTTTATTTTCTCATCGTCTTGCACTTTATTGGGTAGTGTAAGTACATAGTTTAATTGAGCAATGGCTTTGGCTTTTTCCCCATTACGTTTGTATGCCTTGGCAAGTTCTAAGGAATTTAATGCAAAATTATTGTTTAGTGCTTTTGCTTTTTCGTAGCAAGCAATGGAGCTTGCAAGAGATGATGCAGGCAAGGCTCCATACACTATTTTTGCAGCAGTTCTTTCAAAAGCACTAAGGCCACTCACTTCGTAGTGCCATTTCCCAAGTATATGCCAAGCTCTAAAGTTATTGGGGTTTACCGCTATGGCTTTTTCTACGTAAGCTTTTAATTCTTTTACCGAAGCTATTTTTTCTTTGCCGCTCTTTAGCAATACAATTCTACCAACGGCTATGGCCATAGATACATTTGCGGCATCGCTTTCAGGATATAATTTGTAAGCCGTTTTAGCATATATAAGGGCTACTTTAAAATAATCATCACGGGTTTTTGTATTGGTTTCTCTATTGCCAATGCTGCTGCACAACTCTGAGCATCTGGTGAGTGCATGTAAATTATTAGGCTGCAGTTTGAGTGCTTCTTTAAATTTTACAAACGCCGCTTTTTCATCTGGTACTGCTTCTAGCCTATCGGCTTCTTTTATAATCGCATTAATATCTTGCGAAAAAATATTGGTAAAAATAAAAATGGAAAATAAAAATGAAAATATCAACTTCATCAATTAAACGATTTTGTTTAAGTATTAACGGTTTTTCGTAAAGGTGTCACCTTTTACAACTACTTTATATTTGAAAGTTTAATATGAAAGGTGACACCTCTCTACGAACAAAACGATTTTGAATAAGTAACGCCTACGCTTCCTATAAAGTTACTTATTGGAGGGTTTATTTTATCTATAGAAATGTTAATTGTTGTAATGCGATTATCGAATGCGTAAATATCATCTACGATATGTTGTGCCAAGGTTTCTAACAAACGCTCAGGTATGGCAAATCTTTTTTTAATGATTTCAAAAACGCTAACATAATTTATGGTATCATCCAATGCAGTTACTTTTTCAGGTGCATTAAAATTTATAAAAACAGATACTTCAAAATCTGTTCCAATAATACCTTCTTCGTCATGCACGCCATGGTGTGCAAAGAATGCTAGCTTATTAAGATGTATGGTAAACATTAGTGTAATCCTTTTTCGCTGAGGTAACGCTCTGCATCTAGCGCAGCCATACAACCGCTACCTGCCGCAGTTACCGCTTGTCTGTAAATTTTATCTTGCACGTCGCCAGAGGCAAATACGCCTTCTATATTTGTTTTAGATGTGCCTGGTATGGTTTGCAAATAACCAGCATCATCCATATCTAAAAAGCCTTTAAAAATATCGCTATTGGGTTTATGACCAATGGCCACAAAAAAAGCGCTTACTGGTATTTCTGTTTTTTCTTTTGTTTCGTTGTTTATAATTCTTACCGCTTCTACTTTTTTATCGCCAAGTACTTCATCGGTTTCGCTGTGCCAATATACTTTAATGTTTGCAGTAGCCAGCACCCTATCTTGCATTATTTTACTAGCACGCATTTCGCCTTTGCGAACAATCATGTGTACGGTGCTACATATTTTTGACAAATACAACGCTTCTTCAGCTGCTGTATCTCCTGCACCTACAATAGCTGCTTCTTTTCCTTTAAAGAAAAAACCATCACACACGGCACATGCGCTTACACCATACCCATTAAGCCTTTGCTCGCTTTCTATGCCCAACCATTTTGCGGCAGCACCAGTACTTATTATTACTGCATCTGCTTCTATCCATTTTTCTTCGTCTATTTCTACACGCAGGGGTCTGCTAGAAAAATCTACTTTTGTGGCAAGCCCATAGCGAATATCAGTACCCATACGCTTGGCTTGTTTTTCAAAATGTTCCATCATTTCAGGGCCTTGTATGCCATCAGGATACCCTGGATAATTTTCTACTTCTGTCGTAATCGTTAATTGCCCACCTGGCTGTATACCTTGATACAACAAGGGTTTCATGTTTGCTCGTGCTGCATAAATGGCGGCAGTGTATCCCGCAGGACCTGATCCTATTATTAAACAACTTACTTTTTCTACTGCTGTA
>JANOZW010000162.1:0-4161 GCA_031429575.1 Ferruginibacter sp. | reverse complement strand
AAAATCGTAGATTCGTATTGACTCCGCTTGCTGAATTAATGCCCGCTTTTGTGCATCCGATACTCAAAAAATCAATAAATCAGCTACTTATTGCATGTAAAGACAGCTTAAATGTGCAAAAGATTTGATAACTGTTTTTGTGGTTTCCTTTTATTTTGCAGCATAGATGAATTATAATTTTATTACAATAGAAGGAAACATAGGCGCAGGAAAAACAACGCTTTCTACTTTACTTAGCCAACATTTTAATGCCAAATTAATTTTAGAAGAGTTTGCAGAAAATCCCTTTTTGCCAAAATTTTACGAAAGCCCACAGCAATATGCTTTTCCATTAGAGTTGTTTTTTATGGCCGAAAGATATAAGCAATTGAAGGATATGTTGCAAACAAAAGATATGTTTCAAAGTGTAACCATATCTGATTATTTGTTTACAAAATGCTTGTTGTTTGCCAAAGTAAATTTACCTGATGAAGAATTTAGGCTGTATCAAAAATTGTTTGACATCATAAACCCACAAATTGTACAGCCCGATATTTTAATTTATTTGCATACTCCCGTAAATAAATTGCAAGAAAATATAAAAAAACGCAATCGTAAATACGAACAAGATATTCCGAACGATTATTTGTTTAGTTTACAAGAAACATACACACAATACATAAAGCAACACAACATAAAAACATTGTTTGTAGATGCGTCTAATGCTGATTTTATTGATAACCCCGAGCATTTAAAAATTATCATAAATGCACTAGATAAAGAGTATGAAGAAGGGCAACATTATCTTACGCTACCATAATGAGCATAGAAAACAACGATAAACTTCCTCTAGAATTTTGGCATTTTTCTGCCGCTAAATTGTTTTACACATTGGGAGTGCGTATGATTTCTACGATTGTTATTTATCAAGTTTTTCATCTTGCCAATACGTATATGGTTGGCGTAGCAGGTCTCACAGAGTTTTTACCAGCCGTTATTTCTGCCATGTACGCTGGGCATTATATAGATACACACGATAAGAAGAAAATACTTTCCTTTACTTATTGTTGTTATGTATTGTGTGCTATATCGCTTGCACTTGTAAGTTTGCCTCAGTTAGGTTTAACAGCTAATACAAAAATTTCGGTAATATTGATGGCGGTTTTTTGTACTGGTGTCATTCGTTCGTTTGCCTCACCATCGGCAAGTAGTATGATAGCAGCCATTGTACACAAAAATATTTTTCAAAAAGCCATTTCACTTAACTCTTCTACCTATTTAATTTCATCAATAGTCGGTCATGCTACAGGTGGCTTATTAATTGCATTAGCCGGAATATCGAATGCCTATTTTGTGAGTGCTGCTCTCCTACTCGGCGCCACTTTATTTTCTTTAAAAATAAAACCAAAGCCACCAGTTGTACTGGAGAAAAAAGAACCAATGATAGAATCAATAAAACACGGTTTTCGTTTTGTGTGGCAGAGCAAGACTTTGCTTGGTGTCATTTCGTTGGATTTGTTTGCGGTACTCTTTGGCGGAGCCGTGGCTTTTATACCAGAAATAGCAGAAAATGTATTGCATACAAATGCCATTGGTTATGGCTTTTTAAATGCCGCCATGGATATTGGCGCATTGTTTAGCGTATTAATTTTACTAGCAAAACCAATGAAAAGAAAACAAGGTGTAAAAATGCTACTTGCTGTGGCGGGATTTGGTCTTTTTATTATTGTATTTGGTTTGTCAAAATATTATTGGCTCAGCTTTGTAGCGCTTGCTGCTGCGGGCTTTTGTGATGGCATAAGTGTGGTGGTGCGTGGTGTAATTTCTCAACTCTATACGCCAGATGAATTAAGGGGCAGGGTTTCTTCTATAAATATGATTTTTATCAATTCATCAAATGAGCTTGGGCAGTTTGAAAGCGGCGCTACTTCTAAAATTATGGGCACTATTCCAGCTATTATTTTTGGTGGTGCTATGTCGGTATTGGTTGTAGTAGGCACTTGGATTGGTTTTCCTAGTTTGAAGAAGATTGAATATAAGTAGGCAATCGCCACAGGCGAATGCGTTTATAAATTTGCCGAAGGCGAATTGAAGATTTAAAGGATGAAATCTACAATAGAGGTGTCACTTTTCATTACAGGCTTTCCAGTATAATGCAGCACTAATAAAGGTGACACCTCTTTATAGAAACTGCATGCAAATTCAAAATTGTCGTTTCCATTAAATAAAATTATCTTTAGTGTATTAATTTATTCAATTTTGCCTTTGGCAAATTTTAAAAGATGAATTCGCCACAGGCGAGTTCCTACAACTATTATGCAACGCAGATCCTTTATAAAAAACACAGCCCTTACTTTAGGGGCATTAGCATTGTTAAACAAAACAACGCTCGCCGCATTTTTAAATGACCCAGCATACAAAATAAAAATGCTGTCAGATAATATGGGTGTATTTTCTGAAAAGGGCGGGACCATACTATTTTACATAAATAAAAAAGGTGTAACAGTTGTAGATGCACAGTTTCCTGATACGGCTAAACATTGTATTGATGAAATACAAAAACTGACGACTAAAAAGTTTGAATACCTTATCAATACCCATCATCATGGTGATCATACGGCGGGAAATATTGCTTTTAAAGGCATTGCAAAATATGTAGTGGCACACGAAAATTCTTTGATGAACCAACAAAAAGCGGCTAAGAAAAACAACAAAGAAGCGGAGCAATTGTATCCTGACTTAACTTATGATAAAGTGTGGAGCAGAAAATTGAAAGGTGAAAGAATAACATTGTACTATTTTGGTAGAGGGCATACCAATGGAGATAGTTTTGTACGTTTTGAAAAAGCCAATGTGGTGCATGTGGGTGATTTGGTGTTTAACAGAAGATTTCCATACATTGATAAATCATCAGGCGCAAATATTGGTGAATGGATAAAAATATTAAAAGAAGCTACTGATAAATTTGATGACAAAACAACATATGTATGCGGACATGCAGGTACTGGCTTTGATATCGTAATTAACAAAGCAGATGTGTTATTGTTTAGAGATTATTTAAGCAACTTATTAAAATTTGGTACAGATTGTATAAATAAAGGCATGAGTAAAGAAGATTTTATGAAAACGACTGCTATACCTGATTCGCCTGAGTGGAAGGGTGACGGAATAAGTAGATCGTTGGAGGCTGTGTGGGAGGAGTTGCATGAGGTGGTGAAGAAGTAAAATCGACTAAAGGCATCACTAAATGTTTTTCATTGTACCAATTCATATTTACTTTGTGAAAAAGAAAATCTTTAAACTTTTATTAATAATTTTTACAGTTAGTGTTGGGCTTTTTCTTTTCTACTTTAATAATACCAAATTTGTAAATCCTAAAACAGTTTCATTCTACAATGATCTTAAAGACTCATTAATACAAAAGAAATTCTCTGTTCGACTTTTAGTTATCAGCGCAAAAAGAGCCAAATGGCATAATGATATTCAAGTAAAATTTTCAGGCGCCGCTAAAGAAAGTAGGCATCTTGCAGGAGATGCAATTGACTTTATTGTATTAGATGTAAATGCTGATGGGAAATCTGACAGCAATGATGTAGATATTGTTTATGCAATATTGGATAAAGTAATAGTAAAGGACAAAGGTGGAATTGGGACTTATAAAGGCGAAAAATCATTTATTAATAGGCAAATGATTCATATTGATTGTAGAGAATATAGAGCAAGATGGGCAAGGTAAGTATAAAGCTTTCTGTTGAAAAAAGATATACTGCTGAAGGGCTGCGGGATGGAAGCGGCACCTAAGCGCAGTGGAGGTATAGCGTACAGCCCGAACCACAGCCGCCAAAAGTTATTTTGCCGAAAGCCCCAAATCGCTCTCATTTTCTAACTTGCAATGATTATTTTTACACCCTAAATTTATTTACATGGACGAATTGTTTAAGAATGGAAATTCAATTTTAATGTTTGCTATACTTGCCACACTAGGATATTTGGTTTGGGAAATTTTGCAACTAAAAAAATATATAAAAACGAACAACCCCGAGGGTAAAAAATTGCAATTACTAGCTTATGAAAGACTTGCCGTTTTTGCAGAAAGAGCGGGATTAAGAAATATGATAACCAATGCAGAAGCCCATGGAGAAAGTGCAGCGATAATGCATGGTGTGTTAATTCAAAATATAA
>JANOZW010000161.1:0-9461 GCA_031429575.1 Ferruginibacter sp. | reverse complement strand
AATAAATAGCACAAAAGATTTTATAGAAATTACAAAAACGGATTTACATGCTTTTCAATTTGATGCTACGGATTGCCCAGATTTATTTCCACCAATGGCGGTGCTTGCAGCATATTGTATAGGCACAACAAAAATAAAGGGCATACATAGGCTCGCTGCAAAAGAAAGCGATAGAGCAAAAACATTGCAAGATATTTTTGGAAAAATGGGTATCAACATTTTATTGGAAAATGACGAAATGATTATTAAAGGTGGTATTATACAATCTACAGAAGTATCTTCTCATCATGACCATCGTATTGCTATGGCTGCGGCTGTGGCGGCTTTGGGTGCAGAGGGCAGTATTACCATTACTGATGCCGATGCGATTAATAAATCGTATCCGCATTTTTTTGAGGACTTGGGGCAGTTGGCAATTGGCAAGTAGCAGTTGGCAATTTGGAAGAACTTGCAATTTTTCTTTTTGCCGAGAAGGCGAGAAGACGTTTTATTTTAATTCTTTTATTTATGAGATTGCTCTCAAATAAAAGAAAAGGCGGAAAGAGAAAATGCTTCGCATTTTGCATCCTCTGCAATCAACTAATAAACCAATCAACTAATAAACCAATCAACTATTCAACCCTTTAAACAATTTTCAACAACCTTCAACCCGCAACTCGTAACCTTTGAACCCGTAACTTTGAATCATGAATAGTTTTGGAACATTATTTAGCGTAAATATTTTTGGAGAATCTCATGGGGCATCGGTTGGGATAAATATTGATGGATGCCCTGCTGGAATTGAGATCACACAAGCAGATTTTTTAGAAGATATTACAAGACGCCAAGGAGGCACACAGCCTGGTACTACACCACGTAAGGAAGCTGATATTCCTATTTTTTTAACTGGTGTTTTTAATGATAAAACGACTGGAGCACCACTTACCATCATTTTTGAAAACAACAATACACGTAGCGGCGATTATGAAAAGCAACGAGCGGTACCAAGGCCTGGGCATGCAGATTTTACGGCTTCGCAGAAATTTGGTGGTTTTGAAGATTATAGAGGTGGTGGGCATTTCAGCGGAAGGCTTACGGTTTGTTTGGTAGCGGCAGGTGTAGTGGCAAAAAAAATATTGCAACATGTAAATAAAAATATTTCTTGCATGGCTACTTTGGCAGAAGTAGGTGGTGAAACAGATATTGAAAAAGGAATTGCAAAAGCTATGGAAGTAGGAGATAGTGTTGGTGGAATTGTGGAGTGTACTGTCAAAAATTTACCCATTGGTTTGGGCGAACCATTTTTTGATTCTGCAGAATCATTGTTGGCACATGCAGTGTTTGCCATACCAGCCATAAAAGGAGTTGAATTTGGAAGTGGCTTTGCAGCTGCAAAAATGTTTGGTAGCCAGCACAACGATGCCATACAAAATAAAGAAGGGCTTACCCTTACAAATCATGCTGGCGGTATATCTGGTGGCATTACAAATGGTAATGATTTGGTTTTTCGTATTGCAGTAAAGCCTACATCATCCACCCCAAAAGAACAACAAACGTTTAATAAAGAAACAGAAACGGTAGAAACCTTTTCTGTAAAAGGCAGACATGATTTATGTATTGCATTGCGTGTGCCTGTGGTTTTAGAAGCAGTAACGTCAATGGTTTTGGTAGATCTATTGATGCATGAGAACAAAGTAAAATCATTTGTATAATTTCTGAGGAAAATTTTTTATGGCAAAAGGATCTTATTTACAAAAACATAAAGCAAGTATTGCAGGCACAGAAGAAGAACATCAGCATAAAAAATTGCCACAGGTACAAGTGAGCGATGAAGTGAGAAAAACTTTTGAGGAAGGCAAAGTAATATTGATAGATAAACCATTGCATTGGACTTCTTTTGATGCGGTTAGAAAAATTCGTAATTCTATTAAAATAAAAAAAGTAGGGCATGCAGGTACGCTAGATCCATTGGCTACAGGGTTGTTGATTGTATGCACAGGAAAATTTACCAAAAAAATAAATGAGTATATGGCGCAAGAAAAAGAATACACAGGTTCTTTTACGCTCGGCGCTACTACGCCTACTTATGATAAAGAAAGTATGCCACAAGATTTTAAGGAATACAATCACATAACTGAAGAAGCTATTGTAGCAGCTACCAAAAACTTTATTGGAGAAATACAACAATATCCACCAATATATTCTGCTATAAAAAAAGATGGTGTAGCACTATATGAACTAGCACGTAGAGGAGAAGAAGTAGAACTAAAAGTTAGAGCAATTATCATTACAGAATTTGAAATTACGAAAGTTGAATTGCCAATTGTTGAATTTCGTGTGCTATGCGGCACGGGTACATATATACGTAGCCTTGCGCATGATATGGGGCAGGTATTGGGTTGTGGCGCTTACTTGAGTGAACTACGTAGAACTAAAATTGGTGAATACCATGTAAACAATGCGGAAAGTATGGAAGGTTTTTTGGAAGATTTAAAAGTTGAAGGTTGAAAGTTGAAGGTTGAAAGTTGAAGGTTCAAAGTTTCTTAACCTCAAAGTTTATTATGAACTTCAAAGTCATCAAAAATAAAACAGCTTCTAAATAAAAATAAATATAAATATAATCCCATCTACCACGAAGCCCCAACTCCCAACTAAACAACTCGTAACCAGCAACTTTTTTAAAACGGATAATTTATACCAAGAGAAAAATTAAAATTTTCATATCTCCATTGTCTGTAATTTTTTGAAAGTATTTTTTGGAAAATATCATCAAAACTTACATCAGGTGCTTTCCAACCATTATTTAGAAAGCTGGTTTCAGGTCTTTTAAATCGAAAGCCAAAATCGAAACGAGCTATAAGGTAGGTAAAATCAAGCCTAAAACCATATCCTGCAGACATCCCAATTTCTTTACCTATATTTTTTAACTTAAATTGTGTTTCATCCAAGCCCCCTGTAGGGTTAGAATTTTTAATATTCCAAACATTACCAAAATCTGCAAATAAAGCTCCTTTTAATTTTAGCCAAGAAAAAATAGGGGTTATATCATGCCTGTATTCTATATTAGCTTCTAGTTGCATATCTCCTGTGCGATCATTAAAGGTACTTTGCCCTGCTACAAATGGTATTAGCTTTTGGGAGCCTCTTCCGATGCCTCGTATCGGCCAACCCCGCATACTATTGCTACCTCCACCATAAAATTGTTTAAAAAATGGAAGAGCACTATCGCCCCGTTGAGGAAGCCCAAAACCTCCAAAAACCCTTAGTGCTAATTCGGATTTTTTATAAGTAATTGTATTTTTAAACTCCAGATCTAATTTTAAATATTTTCTTTTTATATCTTTTAAAATATTTACACTACTCCAAGTAAGTCCACTCTCTTCTGCATTTACTTTAAAGACCCTTTCCCTTACATTACTATTTGATTGGTTCGTATATTTTTTTATACTGGAATAATTGGCTGCCATGCCAAGTACAAGAGAAGTGTTGTAAGAATAATTTAAGAAGGGGTTTTTAAGTAAAATATTATTGAAGCTATCTGTTTTGTTGTATAAATAATTATATTCCACATTAATTGGGCGAAATGTGAGTTTGTTGTTGTTTCTATTTATAAAAGAATATCCCAAACTTATGTTTGCAGACTGTAAATTAAAAAGCTCTAACCTATTATTGTAAGATAAACTTGTATTTATAAAACTTTCCCCTGTTTTAATGCGAAATTTCTCTTTTGTTTTTTTTGATAAAAACAATCTAGGGAAAAAGTAAGTTGGTATTAAACGTTTTGGTAGCAATAATTTTGGTACTGTAACATTATTGCTATAACTGATTTCATTTGAATTAATAATATTATTTGTATTGGTTCTATTTTTATTGTTAAGCTCAATACCAGCTCTAAGGTTATGCGTCATTTTTATAGCTTCCTTACCTAAGTTTCTGTTTTCTAACAAGAAATTCAGAGAAATACCAAATAAATTTCCACCAAGCGCATTCTTAGAATTTCCTGTGGAATAACTTAAATCTAAAGAATTTACATTGCTGAATTTTTTGGCGGGCAGTAATTCTATTATTAAATCTATTTTATCTGGCTCGTCAAAATTATCTACAATACGAATATTTACACTCTGCCATACACCTAGTTTTGAGAGATTATTGAGCGTTTTATAATATTCATCTTGCCTGTAAACATCACCACTGTGTAGTGTAATACTTCTCTCTAGCAGGGAACTTTTGAATAAATATTGGTGATACCTTATGATTAAATTTCTTGTTTTTACTTCATACAGATTTATTGATTTTATGAAATTATCTCCTGGTCTAAAATCGGATAATACATATACTTTATTGATAAAATATTTGTTAAGCTTGGTAGTATCTTCAGGCTTTACAATTACCACAGCCAATTTTACAGTTGGCGAATCTCTTTTTCCTTGTGCTTCGTTTAATTGTTCCAATTGTTCAAATGGGTCGTCGCTAATATTGGTTAAGGCGGCAATACTGCTATCTCCTCTTACTCTTAATTCTGAGGCGGTGAATTTATAATATCCATTGTTTCTAAAACTATCTACTAACCGACTAATTTCAGCAAGTACTGCCGTTTTTGTTACGGGGTTTTGTTTTTTTGAAATTTGATTTATTTTACTAAGTATGGCTACATCTCTTGAGTTTACGGCTATAGACTGTAGCTCTGGAATTTTTAATCTGTAACTAACGGTATCTATTAAGGTAGGATTGCCGGCTGTTACATTATATTGCACGGTTACTTTTTTCTTTTTTACACCAACTGTATCTTCCGAAAAACGCACGTTGGCATTGTAGTAACCAAGGTGAAACATGGACCCACGCATATTAGATGCAGAAAGACGTGAGTAAACCGTATCGTATGCTACGGGCTTTTTTAAAACGTGTAAAAAACCTAATTTATCTGTAATAGTTACTTTAGAGCTATCTTCAAGTTGATTTAATAATCTTTGCGTAATAATACTAACCTCGCTTTTTGTAAATCTATTTGCATCAACTATTTTGATTTTATTCTCAACAACAAATGCTTTGTTTGGGGGAGCTTTTTTTACAAAAAGAAAAGGGCTTTTTGCTAATTTAACTGAGCATGAGTTAAACAATATGATTAAAAGCGGTAAATATTTTATTCTGTTCGAAGTCATTTTATAGTTATACAAGTTATTAACTTGCCTAAAATTTTATTATGATAACAAAAGCTACCATCAAATATATCCAAAGTTTACAGCACAAAAAAGTTAGAGATGAACATAATTCATTTTTTGCGGAAGGACCGAAGGTAGTAACAGAACTTTTGGAGGGTAATATTTTTGAATGCGAGGCTATTTATTGTACCCAAGTAGGCCACGATGCACTTGATGGAAAGCTTATGATTAGACTCTTGGAGAAAATACACATCATTCAAGATTTTGAACTGGAAAAAATATCTGCACTTACTTTTGCAAATAATGTACTGGCTGTTTTTCAGAAAAAAATAGTGCCCAATAGCATAAATATTGCCAATTCGTTAACATTGGTTTTGGATGATATACAAGACCCTGGAAACCTTGGCACCATTATACGAATAGCCGATTGGTTTGGGATAAAAACCATTTTTAGCTCAACAGCTACTGCGGACTGTTACAACCCAAAAGTTGTGCAAAGCACCATGGCTAGCCTTGGTAGGGTAAATATCGTATATGGAGATGTAAAAGAAATGCTGCAAAAGCATGATAATATAAAAAAGTATGCAGCAGTGCTTGGCGGAAAAAATATCGCAAGCCTTGGAAAAATAAAAGAAGGTATTATTATTATTGGTAATGAATCGAAGGGTATTTCTGCAGAAATTATGGCATTGGCAGATGAGAAAATAACCATTGAAAGAATAGGAGAGGCGGAGTCTTTGAATGCAGCTGTGGCTGCAGGGATAATATTGTTTAGCCTCACCCCTTGAAACCTCACCCTTACCCTCTCCACTTCGTGTAGAGGGAGAAATAGAAGATAAGGTAAAAGATTAGGAAGCCACACCTATCCTCCCCGAAGGGGGGAGAAACCAACAAGATTAAGAAGAAGATTGCCAAGGCAAAAATATATATATATAATCTATCTCATAATCTATTGCATAATAAAAGATGAATAAGGAATTTAATGTTGAAATGCTTAATTCCAATAGTAGAAAGGAGAAATGATGTTTGGCCTCCCTCTCTTTTGGAGAGGGATCGAGGGTGAGGCTTAGATGAATAATGGTATGCAGATGAAGTGAGTGACACAACGATGATGACCATAGCTGTTTCTTTGTTTGGACAAAAAAATATAAGATTATCTATTGCATAATCTACTAGGCTTCTCTCCCATTCGGGGAGGATAGGTGGGGCGATTACCTAAACGTTATTGCCTTCACAGGCTGTACGTTCTTTACCAAATACGTTGGAATAATAAGTGTAAGAAAACAAATGAATAGCGTTGCCAAATCGACCCACAAAACTTGCACCCAATCTACATCTGCTTGTGCTACGCTCATATAATACGACTCTTCGTTTAGTTTTATAAAACCAGTTTGCTGTTGTATAAAACATATGGCTAGGCCAAAAAGTGTTCCTAATAGTATTCCAAGAACGGCTACGCCAGAAGTATTAAATAAAAATATTTTTTGAATATCCCAATCTTTTGCGCCAGTGGCTTTGAGTATGCCTGTCATATTTGTACGCTCTAGTGCAAGTATAATAAGGCAGGTAACAAGGTTTACCACTGCTATTATAATCATTATTACCAAAAGAATATTTTTTAATTGTCCTTGTAAATTGAGCCAATCAAAAATTTGGGGTTGTATTTGTTTAATGCTTTTTGCATACCAAGTATCAGGTAGCTCATCATACATTTTTGAGGCAATGGTATCTGTTTTTTTATAATCATTTAATAAAATTTCGTAGCCGCCAATTTGGGTTGGTTCCCAATCATTCAAGCGGCGAATGAGGTTAATATCGCATAGTGCAAAGTTTTTATCGTAATCTTCTATGCCTGTTTTGTAAATACCAGCGATGTTTAATTTGCGTGCTTTTTTACTTCCATCTTGTTTGAAAAAATATACAATTAAGCTATCGTTTGTTGTTAGTTTTAGCTGTGTTGCTGTATAGTTGCTTATGTTTATTTGTTGGCTGTAGCCGCTATCTGTGTAGGTTATCCATTTTCCTTTTATTAAAAATGGTTGCAACCTTGCAAAATTATATTTGTTATCAAGCCCTTTTAAAAACACACTTTCTATATCTGTTCCAAATTTTAAAATAGCAGATTTAGTAGCAAAACTTTCTACCGAAGCTACTTCTGGTAAACTTTGCAAATATTTAACGATGCTGTCGTTTTCATTTATTGGGTATTCTTCTGCGGCGCTTCCTCTATCTTCTAGGGTTTGTTGCACACGTATATGTCCCCAAAAGTTAAAAACTTTCGTACTTATTACTCGCTGAAAACCATTTACAAAACTGAGCGCCACTATCATAACCGCCACACTTAGGGTAGTGGCCGTTACGGCAAGGCTAATGATGAACCTGCTGAAGGTTTTTTGTTTAACAGATGCTAATCTTTTAGCTATGAAGAAGGAAACGTCCAAATTCGAGTTATTTTTGTTGTATCTTCAAAAATAAATAATAAAAAGGGTAAATGAATTGTAAAGATTTTTTAGTTTGTATTTTCTTTTTTGCACTGTCTTTAAAAAGTAGCGCACAAGAGCCGGATAAAATATATAAGCCATACATTGCTACGGCACAATTGTTTCAATATGGCGATCAAACCCAATTACCAGTATATAACCTTGGGGGTGGTAGCAGATTTGAGCTGGAGTTTGACGATATGGAAGGAAATTACAAAAGTTACTACTACACATATCAATTGTGTGATTACAATTGGCAGCCCGTAAACCTTTCTGCATTTGATTATATAAAAGGATTTACACAAAATCGAATATCAACTTATAGATATTCATCTATTGCTTTTACTAGATACACACATTACCAAGCTATATTACCAGAGCAAAATTCATTGCCGACAAAATCAGGTAACTATATATTAAAAGTATTTACAGATGGAGATACGGCTAAACTTGCTTTTACAAAACGTTTATTGGTGGTAGATGCTAAGGCTTCTATAAATGCATCGGTAGTACAATTGCTGGGAGCTCAAAATTTTACTACACATCAAAAAGTAAGATTTACCATTACCATTGGAGATTTAAATGCATTTAGCGCTGCACAACAAACAAAAGTGGTGGTACTCCAAAACAATAGATGGGATAATGCACAAAAAGATATTGTACCAACATTTGTACGTGGCAATGTGTTGGATTATAGCAATGACAATATTGCAAATTTTCCTGGAGGTAAGGAGTGGCGCTGGCTAGACCTTAGAAGTTTTAGACTGCAGAGCGATCGTATAGACCATGCTGATTATGGAAAAACATTCACCAATATGTATGTAGTGCCAGATATCGATAGAAGTGCACAACGTTATGTATATTATGCTGACTATAATGGCATGTACAATATTATTACCTACGAAAGCATCAATCCATTTTGGCAGGGAGATTATGCTACGGTGAAATTTAGTTTTGCACCGCCAGGTGGTAAACTATTTGATAAAAAAGATATTTACTTGAGTGGGCAATTTACGGACTATGAATTGAGTGATAAATATAAAATGAAGTATAATGATAGCACAGGTTTGTATGAAGTGTCATCTTTTATGAAGCAAGGTTATTACTCTTACACATACACGCTTGTAGATGAAAGAGGTGCTGATAAAAGCAATGTGCTTGAAGGAAATTATTGGGAAACAGAAAATAATTATACAATACTTGTTTACTATAAAAGCTTTACAGATAGAAGTGATCAGTTGATAGGTGTGGGTAGGATAAATTCGAGGAGAGATAGGCCTGGGTTGAGTTTTTAAGAGGGATGATTTTAAGTTGATTGTTAAAACTCTTTATGCATATTTTGTAGTTTGAAAAAATGCGTAACTAAAAAAAAGCTACCTTTATATTTGAAATAGTAAATTTATAAAATGCAAAGATTCTATTTTGACACTTCAGTGTTTGGAGGTGCTTTTGATAAGGAATTTGATGAAGCTACATTACAACTTTTCGAAAGGGTTAAATTAGGGCAAGTTGTTTGTGTATTTTCGGATTTAACGGAAACGGAATTATTAGCTGCACCTGAAAATGTAGTAAAGCATTTTAAGGATTTGCCAAAAGAAAATACTGAAAGAGTAATTGTAACTGATGAAATATTGACACTTGCATCAAAATATGTTTCAGAAAAAGTTGTTGGGTAAACAAGTTTTGATGACTGCATACATATTGCAACTGCCACAATTTATAAAGTAGATATTTTAGTGAGTTGGAATTTTAAACATATTGTAAATGTATATCGAATTAGGGGGTACAATTCAATCAATATCCGTTCAAATTATCAATCATTAGAAATACGTTCACCAAAAGA
>JANOZW010000160.1:0-8427 GCA_031429575.1 Ferruginibacter sp. | reverse complement strand
TATAAAACCAATTAAAAAAATAAACAAAGCTACAAACCAATATTGTTTCCAAAACGGTTTGCATATTTCAAAATTATATTGGGAAGTACTCATTATATTGCCATTTGCAGCATCTATCATTTTTAAGAAAAAAATATACTTGCCTGATTTTACATCATTAAAACTAGCTGTATTGGTATGCATTGGTTCACTCCAAGTATCATTGCCACTTCCTTCTAGCATCCAAGCATAGAGCATGTTCTTTTCATTTATATACGTAGGCGATGCAAACCAAAAACCAATATTGTTTTCATTGTATCGAAAACGATTTTCGTCATTATTTACTTTACTTTTTTCAATGCCATTTATTTTTACAGATGTTATCAATAAAGTAAGTTTTTCTTTTTTTACATCTTCGAGTTGGTTTGTATTTAAATTTAAAATGCCATCATCTGTAGCCATCCATAATTTATCATCATCAGAAAATAGTATCTGATTTATTTTAGATGAAAAATTAAATTTTTTATGTACTGCGGTAGAAACAATATATCTATTAGGTTCATCAATCATATCCATACCATCGGCAGTACCCACAAGCAGTTTGCCATTTTGTAATAAACAAAGCGACTGTACAAAATCACTAGAAAGACCTGTTTGTGCATCAAAATGTTTGAGCAATTTTATACTATCTAACAATTGTAAATGGTATAACCCGCTAAACCTACTGCCATACCATACCGTATTATTTTTTCCTTTTAGTAAAACCCGAGAGTGGTCTTGCGTATAACCTGTTGACCATTTAGCAAGTTTTGTAGCGGCAATCATTTTTCCGTCATACTGTAATTGATAACAAACTATACCATAATCATACTTGCCTATCCACAATACATTGTTATCATCAATCATAATACTGCGTACATCTGGCTCATTAATAATTATTGTTGGCTTGTTGCCTATCAATTGCCAAATCCCTTCTATGCCTGCTACCAGTATATTTTTTCTTCTATCTGCAATTAATGCATTTATGCGACTAGGAAATTTTATAACCGCACTGTAAGGATTATTTGTAGAAAAAGATTTATTTACAATAGATACACTATTTTTATTTAGCATAAAAATATCATCATCTGCAACCATTGTTTTAAAAGGGTAGCTTTCATTTTCTATCGGCAAGGGAAAATTTGTAATGGATTTACTCTTGTCATCAATTATAGAAAAACCAAGATTGTTTGGCGTTACCAAATAACGATTTTTATATAACCCCGCATCGTAACTAATATTTGATTGTAAACCAAAACGATCATTGTATATATTTACTTTATTTACACTTAATTTATCAATACCCATATTGGTACCTACCCACAGGTTACCCTCTCTATCTACAAATGCAGTGCGCACGTGTAGGCTACTAAGGCCATTACGGGTATTTATTATTTCTATTTCTTTATTGGGCAACATTTTTATTAGCCCTTTGCCTACGGTAGCAATATATATGTTTCCTCCTCGGTCACTTGTTATATCACTTATTTCACTGTTAGATAAAAATTCCAATGGTTTAGGTACTGCTGATAGTTGCAATGTATTATTAGCAATATCACTGGCACTTATATACAGTACACCTTTATCTTTTGTGGCTATCCAAATATTATTTTGTGCATCTTTATAAAATTGTGTTACCGTAAGCCTAGTGCTTATAGCAGTTGTTTGTAATGATTTTTTATTTACCAATTCCATACTGCCCCCAAGTCGCCCAATGAGCCAAAGGTTTTCGTTGCAACTAATAATTTTTGAAATAAATTTTACAGTATCTCTTGTTAATAAATTTACTTTATTAAACATACCATTTTCAAATATTCTTAACCCATCGTCGGCACATACCAAAAATTTATTTTCGTCGTACAACATGCTGTAGATATATACTGGCGCTTTTGCAGGATGTTTTTTTAAGGTTTGTGATTTTAATTCGTAAAAGAAAGGGATGGTAGATGAAATTACATAAATAGAATCTTGTAGGTTGCCTACAATTTGATTAATGATTCCAATTTTTTTTCCGTTTACTACATCTAAATTTTTAAATGCATTGCCATAATAAATGCTTACGCCACTATTTGTACCAAAATACATGATGCCTTTTTTATCTTGGTAAATAGAGCGAACGGTATTGTTTACCAAACCGTTTTTAATATTTATATAATCAAAATTATATTGCTGGGCATGCAAAAAAAAAGGCGTAACACTAAATAACCATATACAAAGGTTGAATAGCAACGCTACTTTCTTTTTATGCAAGTTATTTGGCAATTTTTTTTGTGGGGTTAAAATAAACGTTCATTAAATTATTATCAAGTTAAACAATTTTTATGATTAATTAATTTTGGGTGCATTTAAAAATATCACAAGAGGTGACACCTCTCATAATAGACTTTTAAGCTAGAAATTACTTTCAAAGAGGTGTCACCTCTAATGCAAGTAGCCACAATGCATCCTTAATTTTCTCAATTACCAATAGCCATACAATTCCAAGTAATGGTATAGTTTACTGGGTTAGGACTTGTATTTAACAACCTTGCTTTACATGATGTAGTACCAGCTGTGGTTGTGCAACCATACAATTGTAATAACACTCTATGCAATTCTCCTACTGTTCCGCCAGATACATCTTCATCGCCCACAAATACTCTAGGTACGCCAGTAAACCCTCCATTAAAAGCAATAGAACCTTCCGCCGACAATCCGTGACCACCAAGTACAGCACCAAATGTAGCAGTGGTAAAAGTGTAAATTTTTAAATTGGTTGCACTTGTAGAATTATAAGCAACACCTTTTCCATTGTTTACTGTGAGCGAGCCATCTACTACTGCATTGCCATTGACAGTAGAAGTGCCATTTACTACAGCATTATCGTTGACGGTGAAAGTGCCGTTGGTTGTCAATGCACCTTGAATACGAGAAGGGAGCGTGCTTCCTACATCAAGCATATAAGTTGAATTTGGTACCGTACCTACACCCAAACCATAAAACATATGATTATAACCCAATACATTTTCAAAACCATAATCTGGTGTGGATGTTCCAATACCTAAGTTGCCAGATAAATATGTGTTGCCATTTACATGCAGCGTTTGCAAAGGATTGATGGTTCCGATACCAACTTGTCCTGTACTGTCTATGCTCATTCTACGTGTATTATTCGTAAAAAAACCAAGCCCATTTCTTCCAGACGAGCCGGATAAAAAACTCCGCACAATACCTACTTTTTTATCGCTACCAAAATACAATGAGCTGCGGTCGAGAAAACCTTGATTACTATTTGCTTGATCAATCATTATGCTACTATCCACCGCTAATCGTACAGCAGGAGCAGAAGTGCCTATACCTACATTTTGTGCTTGGCTATGCAATGAAATTACAATCGTAAAAAGAATAAATATCTTTTTCATACTAATGTGTTTATCTGTTTAAAATACTTCACGAATTAAAAAAAGAATATTTAGCTAAACAGTACTCGGTTATTTAAAGGACAACATCGTTTATTCTGCGGTATGTAAAAGCAAATTAAATTAACTGTTAGAAAGAAGTATTAGATAGCCGTTTTATATCAATTATAAATTCATTGTAGTACATTAAATGTGTAAGACATCTCTCTTGCAGTCTGCAATCTGGGATTTTAAATAGGTATCAGACACATGCATTGGAGTCTTTAATATTTATAAATAGTACTAATAAGGCGTGGTAGTACAACTGCCAATTCTTGCACTAAAATATGCCCCTTGGTTTACAATTAGCCCTGGCGTAAAAATGATACCTGTAGAAGATTGCAAAAGTGTAGATGATGTAGATGAAAAAGTTACATTACTACTGCTTGTTATGGAACCGCCTATCAACCGTGCATATACTTTATTGGCTGCAAAATTTAAATTGCTCATAAATAAACCTACCGCTGTATTGCATGATGAGCACGCTGCACTTGTAATGTCATCACCATCTTCAAAATAGTTTTTTGTTTGCCCACAAATAACAGGTATGCGATGATCTGCATCGCTCATAAAACCACCAAGGGTGCTTATTTGTACATTGGCAGGATTGTTAGGATGCCTTACTTCAAAATGCAAATGTGGCCCACTTGCTTGCCCAATTTCACATTCATATCCCAACAATTGCCCGGCTTGCACAAAATCTCCTACAACCAAACCTGCATTAACGGTGGTGCTATTTTTTTTCATATGGCTGTATTTTGTCCACTCGCCATTAGCATGTTCTATCCATACATAATTATTGTAATCACTACAATTTGAGTTGCAGTCCGGCCCGTGCACATCATGGTTATCTACAATTTCACGTACATATCCTGCAGCTGCTGCCGCAATAATATAATTGCTACTACAACTACTGCCGTTACCATTTCCACTCATATCATATCTTCCTACTGGCGAGTGCGTATAATGGTCATTGCTAATATGCACATCAGTACCAGCAAAGTATGGCACTCTATAAATATTTCTACTCATTTCAAATTGCGGTTGTGCAAAAACATAGAAAGGTATTACCAAATAAAAAATGAGTAAAATTAATATGATGATTTTCTTTTTCATTTCTTAATAATTAATTGCATCCCGAAATAGAAGCATTGGCTAAACCTCCACTACCTGGTGCAAGTGTAATACCTGGTGTAAAAATAACAGCAGCGCCTGCGGCAAAGTATGCTTTGGAACTTCCTGAATGTGTAATGGCAGTGTTGTTTATACTTGTAATAGTTGTACGTGCCCCATATATTCTTACTACATTACTGCTGGCATTGGTTGCACCAAGTAATACCACATCTTCTGCCACCCTTGAATAAACAGGACCAAAAATATCATTAATAGTTGCATGCATACGAGTACGCTGGTTACTTGTGATAGCAGTAGATGTAAACGAAATACAACTCCAGGGCATGTAGCTCATAATATTTATTGTACTTGGATTGTATTGAAAACCATCACAGGGATTTGCATAATTTCTACTATAAACACAGTTGGTTACATAATCTTCCGATTGATTATTGGTATAACGATAATCTGCTTGGGTATCACAACAAAGATCACCACCTACATTACAGTTATAACAAGCGTTACCCACGTTTCTAGTAACCGTTTCTTGCAAATCGTTGTAGCGACTGAAGGTATGGTACAAACCAAGGTCATGCCCCATTTCGTGCCCAAAAATAGAATGTACCGTATTGCTTGTTACCGCCCAGCGAGCTATACTTACAAAATTATTTGGAATGCCATAAGCATTGCCGCTGCTACCATTGTTGTTTAGATAATTATAGTGTATTAAAATCGTCATGGCGCCATTTACATCATAATCATTATTGCGAATATAATTTTCATACGTGCCATCGCTCAGCAATGCATCGCTGTTAAAATTATTAAGGTACGAATCGTTAATGTAATCCAAACCTACCAATTGAAAGCAAATATTATGACCATTGTACTGGCCATTCATTTCATTAAAATTTTGTATGGCTGTTGCCGCATCGCATGCTGGTAGCGTACCATTTGTTTCTCTTACAATGCGTATAAAAACCCTTACCACATATGGGGAAGAAAAATTTGGCGCATTTGGATCTGCTTGCCTTTCTGCAAGTCTTTGTGCTAAAAACACTTCCGCATTTTTCATGTAATACCCAGTATCGTGTACTTCTGTTTGACATACTGGGTGGTTCGGATGTGGTATATTTTGTGCTAGCACATTACTGCATGTTAGTAATAGTAGCCAACAAATATTTGCAATTATTTTTTTCATTATTTTTTAAATAAGAATTTTATTACTAAAATTTATATCCATTTATACTTCCATAAATTTGTTTAATTCTTTTTCTCAAGTGCAGAAACTTTTTTCTCTAATTCTAATACATACAAGGTGAGTTCCTCAATTTTTTCCATCATACGTCGTTGCATATCGCCCACTTCCATTCCGCTTTTTTCCATATCTTTTGCTGCGGGTATATTGGGTAAGTGTTTGTTTTCTTTTATGTAATTGCGAAGTGTATTAAAGTCTGGTAGTTTATATTTTTCATCAAAAACATAATCGGGCCATGCACCAGTAAGTTGTACACGAAGCTCTGTGCATATGGCTTTGCCCGCTACAGAAAGTGTATAGCCAGTAGGCACAGGAGTATTGCCAATTTGTACAGTACCACCATTGTTTTGCATAAATAATGTTGATATAGCACCGTTATTACGAGCAATAATTTCGTTGTTATCAATTACTACATTCGAGCTTGCTTCTGTGCCAAGCATTACAAATCCATTTTGTGTATTGGTTAGTCCAGCATCTTGTCCAGTAGCAATGTGCAACCTTGCAAGCGGGTCATTATTGGCAATACCAACATTACCATCAGGTGCTACGGTAAGTCTATCACCACCGTTCACTCTTATAATTGCTTTACCAGTATTATTGCTAGAAAATGTTCCCATTTTAAAATCTACACCTGTAGTGTTTACAAAACCTGTAGGAGTGACACCTTGGTAAAAATCTATTTGTGGATCGTTGGAGCCAAGTCGTAATATTACACCTGCAGTAAGACTTCTAATATCAAGTTTTGTACTAGGCAATGAGGTACCAATACCAACACTATCCAAAGTGTAAACAACCTGATCTGAAAGATTAAGGTTTCTTATCCATGAACGACTGTCAACCACATCACGCCAAATATTTTCTGTTCTCATACGTAGCCGCTGATAGGTAGTATCAAACATGAGCATGCCATTTTTTGCAAAACCAAGTCCTGAGATAGTTGCGCTAGAACTGCGAGGAATAAGCAAACCCTTTGTGTTGCTTTTAATATCCAACATGGCATTTGGGTCTGCAATGCTACCATCAGTATTGATGGCTACTTGCGCATAGCTATTTGTAAAAACAAATAATGTAATAAATAAAATTGAGTAAAATTTCATGGTAAATAATTTTTATACCACATAGTTACTCAAGCATTATTTTTTATGTTAATCCAGTTATCGAAAGGTAGAAAAGTTTTATTGTACGGTTTATAGGCGTTATAAAAATTCTAGATTTTTTTAAAATCAGCAATCTAAAATCGAAGATGTTTTTGTTTCATGTCTAACAGCTATCCATCTTATGTTTATTTGTATCCATTGAAACGTTTGTCAATTTGCAATACTTTGATTCATTATTCTTTTGCATGCTACGGCTGCATCCTATGGTGCTGCGCTCCTTTCCACGGGGTTTCACCCACCACGGTGCTGTGCACCTTTCCATGGGTTTCACCCATGGCTATGCAAGGTCAACCCCGTTGGGGTTGGTCGTTTGGGAGCCCTAAAATAAATAATAGACTTTGCATTAAAGGCAATGATAAATAATAAATGATAAATCAAAATTAAAATTGATTGGATATGAATACAGCATTTCAACATAATAGAAAATAAAAAATTACATCAACTCTTTTTCGTCAAATGTCTATCTTCAATTTATCGAAATCTAAAGTCTCCATACTAAGTACTCAATACTAAAATCTACTTCACATATTTCTTCAACCACTCCCCCTGTTCCCAAAGCATATGCAATAAGTTTTCTTTGCCTCTGTAGCTATGTGCTTCGTAAGGTAAAAATACAAAACGTACTTTGCCACCATTGCCTTTTATTGCTGCAAATAATCTTTCGCTATTTATTGGGAATGTACCTTGGTTATCATCGCTATCGCCATGTATTAATAGTATCGGCGTTTTTATTTTATCTGCATAGCTAAACGGACTCATATCAAAATACAATTGTGGTGCTTGCCAGTACGTTCTATCTTCCCCCTGAAACCCAAATGGCGTAAGGGTTCTGTTGTATGCACCACTACGGGCAATACCTGCTTTAAACAAATTGGTATGTGCCAATAAATTTGCCGTCATAAAAGCACCATAGCTGTGGCCACCAACTGCAACTTTATTTTTATCGCCAACACCCATTGCACTCAAATTATTTATGGCTGCTTCTGCGTTTAATTTTAGTTGTGCAACAAAATCATCATTTGGTTTTTTAGAAGTATCGGTACTTACAATTGGCATTTCTGCATTATCCAAAATAGCAAAACCTTGCGTTACATAATATATTGGGCTTGCCCAGCTCAGTGTTGTAAACCTATCCTTGCTACCTCTCACCTGTGCAGCATCTGCAGCACTATTAAATTCTCTTGGGTATGCCCACATCAATATTGGTAATGGACCATCTTTTTCTTTGTTGTATCCTTTTGGCAAATACAAATCAGCTGTTAAGTCCACACCATCTGCTCTTTTGTATTTTAATTTTTCTTTTGTTACACCATCCAATGCTGGGTACGGATTTTTAAAATCTGTGATAGCAACATCAGCCATTTTTAATTTTAAATTTTTAATAAAATAATTTGGCACATCTTTTTGGGATTCTTTTCTTGTAAGCAATTGTAAATTATTTGCATCC
>JANOZW010000159.1:0-15133 GCA_031429575.1 Ferruginibacter sp. | reverse complement strand
AAACCTCACCCCAACCCCTCTCCGAAGGAGAGGGAACTCGAAGAAGTAAGCGAAACTTGAAGCGAATATGGTTTGTTTCGATATGAGGTTATTAAAAAATTTTCGTTTATATGGGTTAATTTTAATCTTTGTAACTTTGAGTAACCTCATTTTTAAATTTCATTGAATGAATAATCAATTAATAAATATTGACAAAGACATACTAGGTGGAACACCTGTATTTTTTGGAACGAGGGTTCCTATAAAGAATTTATTTGATTATTTGGAAACAGGAGAGTCTATTGAAGTTTTTTTAGAAGACTTTGAAGGGGTGAGTAAAAGTCAAGTGCTGAGGCTACTTGAAATGTCGCAAAAACTAGTTGAAACCTCTACAAATATTTTGAATGAAAATTTTGCTTGACGAGTGTGTTACGAAACGCTTAAAAAATCATCTTCTAGAGTTTGATGTTTTTACAGTAAGAGAACTTGAACTTAGTGGAATTAAAAACGGTAAGTTGATGACTTATTGTATAGAAAATAATTTCGATATTTTACTAACAATAGATAAGAATTTAATGTTTCAACAAAACTTAGATAAATACCCTGTTACGATTGTTGTATTTAATTGTTTTACAAGTAAACTTGAAGAACTAGTAAATTTTTTGCCTTCATTTAAATCGCAAATAAATAGCTTAGAAAAATATAGGGCTTACATTATAGATGTTTAAAAGAAAAGCAGCTTTTTAAAATTTTACTAAAATATCGTTTTTTGAAATGGGTAGTTTTGAATTAGTAATGAAATGAAAAAAAATCAAAAAGATAAGATACTTGAAACGGCAAACTTTGATGAATTATTGCAAGTAAAGTATGGTGATATAGGTACAAAAAAGAGAGACGAATTTGAATCAAAAACACAGTGCTTTGTTATTAGCGAAATGCTTAAAGAATCGAGTATTAAAGCTAAAATGATACAAGAGCAACTTGCCGATAAAGTAGGTACAAAGAAAAGCTACATATAAAGACTTGAGAATGGTAAATGTGATATACAATTATCTACTCTTTATAGAATATTTGAATTTGGGCTAGGAAAGAAAGTAAATGTGTTGTTTGGATAAAATATTTATATTCATGCCTCCATGAAATGTACGCTAAGTTGTTCCCTATATTTATGATTTGATGACAATATTTTAAAGGTTACGAATTCGTAACTTTTAAAAGTATAATTCTTGTTATTTTACTTCATTTCTATACCCCTCGAATTCGAGGGAATTAAAAGTAAATAAATACTAATTGTATATAAAGGAGTCGAATTCGACCCCTTATAACCATCCCGATTTTTTCATCGGGAGGTTTCCCTTTAATAACCATGGGCAAAGCCCGTGGTTATTAAAATAACTCTCCACAATAACCCCGAATGGGGTTTCCTTTTTGTTGTAAAGTTATTTGTATTAGCGATTTTATTGGGTAACCCCGTTGGGGTTGATGTAGCGCAGTTTGTTTACTAAACCATCCCTACATCGAAATGTAGGGATGGTTAGTGAATGGGAAACCTCCCGAAGAAAAAAACGGGATGGTTGGGTGTAAAATGTAGATGAAATATTTTTTTATTGCAAAAAAATATTATGGTGCGCTGCACCTGTAAAACTTTGTGCTGCTTTTGCAGCTACAAAGATTGCGGTGCGCTGCACCTATGCGATTGATAGAATTTCTTTTTTTAGTTTTAAGAGTGGTAGTTTGTTGAAACATTTGTTTATGAATGGAGTTACACAGGTGCAGCGCACCAAAACCTTTGTAGTTTAAATAATAAAGAGGGTAACAAAGGTGCAGCGCACCGAAATATTTTTACAATACAACGCCATGGTTCTTGCCTCCACGAAACGTATGCTAAGTTCTTCTCCATGTTTACGATTTGATAATTTTATGGATGTGAAATTTGATTGAAGGGAAAGGTTTGGGGGGATTGAGGCCTATGCTGGGGATATCTTGACTACATTGAGAGATACTTATTTAACTTTTATATAATTAGAGATTGTAACTAGGAAGTTTTAGGCATAAAAAAATGAGCTGATGAGAATAATCTTTTGCGTAGAACTTCTTTATATGTTTTACCTATTGGTAATTCTGTACTATTAATTTTAATTGTATTTGAATTTAATGTAGATATCTTTTGAATATTGATTATATAAGATTTTTGTATTCGTATAAATTGCGCTTCAGGCAATTGTTTTTCAAGATTAGCCATTGTTTCAGTTATTACTTGGATTCTTTTTTCTTGGTGAATTTTAATATAATTACCGTAAGCTTCAAAATAAAGCAAATCAGAGATTTTTACTTTTTCAATATTATTTCTATTTATTTTAAAAAATAAGTGTGTAATTTGATCTTGTTTATCCATTTTTTTCTCTTCTAATTTTTCATTAGTAGCTCTATTTACTGCTTTTATAAAACGTTCAAAAGAAATGGGCTTAACCAAGTAATCTGTAACTCCGATATCAAAGCTTTCAATAGCATAATTTGTGAAAGCACTTGTCATTATAACTTTTGGAATATTTGTCAATGACCGCAACATTTCGATACCTGTTAATTGTGGCATTTTTATATCTAAAAAAATAATATCAATTTTCATTTTTTGAAGAACTTCAATTGCTTCAAATGCATTTACACAAGAACTTAAGAGATGTAGGGTGGGTGTTTTACTAATATATAGTTTCAATATGTCGTGTGCCCTTGGCTCGTCGTCCACAATAATGCATTGCCAAATCATAATTGAATATTTAATGTTAACTTGTATTCCTTATTGGTATCCTTAATAACTAATAAGTATTGATCTTTATACAAAATATCCAATAGTTTTCTTGTATTATTTATTCCTGACCCTAAATAATCGTTTTTTTTGAATGTTGTATTTTTAGAATTTTCTATGTTAAAATGAAAGTTAGTATCAATTAAAACAATATCCATGTTTAAAAAACCTTCATTGGTAAGTTCGCTTAAGCCATGTTTGAAAGCATTTTCTACATAAGTTAATAAAATCATAGGCGGTATTTTTTTTTGCAAGTCATCTACTTGCACATTCAATTCTATAGTTATTTTTTGAGAAAGCCTTATTTTTTCTAGTTCTACGTAATTTCTTAAATAATCAATTTCTTCTTCAATAGTAATTAAAGGCAGCTTAATAAATTCATAACTTTTTCGTAATAAACTGCTCAATTGTAAAATCATTTGCCCTCCTTGAGGTGCTTTTTCCACAACACTAGCATAAATATTGTTAAGTGTATTCATGAGGAAATGCGGATTTACTTGATTTTTTAAAATGTTGATAGCGTTTTCATGACTGCGCTTTTCCAAGATTTTATATTTAGCAATACTGTTTACATATTTAGTAGTTTGGTACATGCCTAAAAATAAGATGAAACTAAATAAATATGCAAAAGATCTATTTAATAAAAAATCAATTTTAGAATCATACACATACTTTACATCACCCATAAAAGAATGATTAGAGACAAATTCTCTAATAAATATAGAACTATAAGCATGAAATATGCTACAAATAATTACTAAAGTAATTGAATAAAAAATCTTCAATCTTACTTTTTTAATGCCTTCAATTAAGTAAATATTAGAATAGATAACAACAATATTTAATAATAACTCTAATAATATCGTTAGTACTGTTCCAATACCGAAATGGACTCTTATTATTCTACTGAAATCAATTAAAAGTATGAGTATCCAATAGCCAATATGTATATAAAAAATATTTTTTTTAGTAATCATAATTTAAATATAGGAACTGTTTTTGTACATAATCAATAAATCGGATAAAGTCATTTCATCATAGATTTATGACATTTCCACATTTTTATTTGGAATTTATCATTTTAAATTAAAAATGAATTAATAATTAATGATGTTTACAGAAAATATAAATATGAAATTAATAATTACTTTTTTGTTAGTCTTTCTTATAATCAATACAAATGCTCAGTCTTATAATAAAAATATTTTAGATTCCATTAAGTACTACGCAAAGAAAACTAATTCTACGGATATTGCTGTTTGGGTAGACGGGAAACCAATTTTTAATGAAAAATTTGATAAACCTTATGATGCAGTTAATATAATGAGTGCTACAAAATCGTTTGCTAATTTAGCTATTGGCATTTTAATGCAAGAAGGAAAAATAAAATCCGTAGATATTCCTGTACACTCTTTTTTTAAAGATAGAAAAGATTGGGATACGGGCTATAAAAGTATGATAACAGTGCGTCACATTCTAAATCATACTTCAGGCATTGAAGTGGTGCCTACAGGAAAGATTTATAAGTATGGAAATTGTGTAGAATTCGCTTTAAATTCAAACATAAAATTTAAACCTGGAACAAAGTTTCAATATAATAACAATGCGATCAATATTATTTCTGGTATTGTTAAAAATACTACAGGTTTGTCTTTAAGTAATTTTTTAAACAAATCGTTATTTAAACCCTTAGGTATAAAGCATACTGAATGGACTACAGATGCATATATGAAAACCTTGATGGAGAATACATACAGCGATTCTGTTTTTGAAAAAAAATCTAATGCGTTAATGCAGATGGGTAATAATTTCGCAATGGATGGTTTAGTGATATCAGCTGATGATTTAGTAAAAGTGGGTTTAGTATTAGCTAATAATGGCATTCTAAATAATAAGCGACTAATAGGTAAAGATTGGTTGAAATTTTCTTGTCTGCCTAGTCAAAAATTTCTACAAACATATGGTTATTCCTGGTGGTTAATACCCGATCCAAAAACTTATTATCTTTCTATAGATGACACTAATATAGAGAAAGCCAAAAAAATGGGGGCAAATGATACTTTAATTCAGATTTTGAAGGATAGTAAAGGGAATTATAAAAATGTAGATTCCTTAATAAATTTTGTAGAAAAAACGAGATTTGGAAAATTACTTGGGGTTGACTATTTATTTAGTTTGCCCCTGAATGTTATATTTACAGATCACGTAAACAAAATTATTGGCTTTTCCGCAAAAGGCTCATTCGGAAACAATCTGTTTATTTTGCCGAAAAAAAAAGTTGTTGCTGCAAGAACTATTTATCAAGGAAATCACAAAGGTTTTCATGATGGTATTTATGATGATTTTGAATCTCTGCAAGATTTTTTAATTCGTTTGCGTTAAGTATTTTAGCTTAAAATAATTTATTTTTTCTTCGAAAGGCAAAGACATACAAGCAAATGTTCTAAATATCTTCTCCAACCCTGAAAGGGTTGAATCTCCATAACCATGGGTGCAACCCATGGTTATAAAATATAAAATGGTAAATACCCCAACGGGGTTAAACAATAAAATTGCAATTATTTTTTGTGTTGTGTAATTTGTTCAACCCTTTCAGGGTTGTATTATGCAATCTATCATAGCCCATGGGTTGCACCCACGGCTATGAAAGTTTAACCACTTCGTGGTTTGTAGTTCAATTATTTTTTATAAATATTTTTCTACGTTTTCACTCTCCATCAATCTCCGCTTACATCTACTCCATAATAAAAACTGAAAAAAGATTCTATGCTGATATTAGCCCCGATAGAAATGGAAATAGGCGAGGAACTAAGCCTATTGGAATGGATAGCGGGAAACTGAAGTCCATCAAAGCTTCGGCTGCTCATGCTCCAAAGCCTCTCTTAATCCCTCAATTTAGCGGTAAGTACCCATTTCATATAAGTTATCGCCAATTTGCCCGCACTAAAAACTTTAATACTACTTTTGAAAAAATATTTTGTGTGCACGTAAGGGTAAATGAACCTTGCGTTGTTATTAATGTATAGAAGTAACGGAACGAGTTATTGCAAGTATGGAATTGAACGATATGCATTTTATTGAGTTGCTGGCAAAGAGGGATGAGCGTGCCTTTGAAAGAGTTTTTAAAGACAACTTTAAGAAGCTACAGAGTTATGCTATTACGATTGTGAGCGATGAAGATGTGGCGGAAGAAATGGTGCAAAATGTATTTTTTAAACTGTGGGATAGGAGTGAGACAATACATATTCAAGCGAGCATAGCGGCCTATTTGTACAGGGCCGTGTATAACGAAAGTTGCAATTATTGTAAACACCAAAAAGTAAAACAAGGTTTTTTACATTATTCTAAACATGCCATGAGCGATATATCTACTGAGAAGGCATCTAAAAAAGTATTGCTGACAGAACTGGAGCAGCGTATAAAAAATGCGTTGAACGATTTGCCGGAGCAATGCAGAACGGTTTTTCAACTGAGTAGGTTTGAGGAATTGAAGTATCAACAGATTGCAGATACGCTGGGCATTTCTATAAAAACAGTGGAAGCGCAAATGGGTAAAGCCCTTAGAATAATGCGGGTGAAACTGGTAGATTATTTGCCACTGGTGTTTTTGTTTTAAATTATGTTTTGAACAAAGAGATTTAGAGAATTAGAGATGAAGATTTTTTTTAATTGTTAAGTGCAAAGTTTTATGTTTTTTAACAAAGAGATTTAGAGGATTAGAGATGATGAAAACTGTGTTGATTTAATACAAAGGATATATTGAACTACAATAAAAATAAATTATTTGAAAGAACCTATACATACCACCATGGATGAACTGATTGCAAAATATTTACTGCAAGAGGCTACTGCTATGGAAATAGCACAAGTAGATGATTGGGTAGCGGCTAGTGATGCCAACAAAAAAGCGTTTGCGCATTATAAATTGTTGTGGGAAGAGAGTAAAAAAATAGCGGCTACCAATACCGCAGATGAAAATGCAGCTTGGCAAAAATTTAAAAATAAATTGGATGCACCAAGGCAAGAAACGAAAGTTGTTTCTATGCCTAAATATAAATGGATGAGTGCCGCAGCGGCAGTGTTGGTGATAGTTGTAGGCGGTTGGTTTTTGCGCAATGGTTTTAAAGCTACTGATGCAAGCGCACCATTATTGGTAGCTACACAAAGAAATGTGTTGATAGATACGTTGCCCGATAACTCTATTGTAACGCTGAATAAAAACTCTAGCATAGAGTACGATGCAAAATTTACAACAGGAAACCAACGCAACATAAAACTAACAGGCGAAGCATTTTTTTCTGTTACGCCTAATAAAGAAAAACCATTTATTATAAAAGTAAATGATGTGGAAGTGAAAGTAGTGGGTACATCGTTTAACATAAAAACAATAAACGGGCAAACGGAAGTGATTGTAAAAACGGGTATTGTGCAGGTAACAAGAAATGGTAAAACGGTGCAGCTTACGCCGCAAGAAAAAATACTGACAACAACGGATAATAATACACTTGCTAAAGAAACCAATAAAGATAAATTATTTAACTACTACGAAACAAAAGAGTTTGTGTGCGAAGAAACGCCACTGTGGCGGCTTGTGGAAGTGTTGAATGAAGCTTATGATACAGACATTGTTATCGGTAGAAAGGAACTACGCAACTTATCTATCACCACCACATTTGCAAACGAACCGCTTGATAATGTTTTGCAAATTATTGCTACCACTTTTCAGCTAAAAATTATAAACAAGGAAGGACATATTATTTTACAATAATGACAACGATGAATAAATACAAAACATATTTTCTTGTAAGTATGTTGCAGGTTTTGGTGTGTGCAAGCTTTGCTCAAACACCGTTGCAAAAAAATATTTCTATACAAGTGCAGCGCCAACGACTGGGCAATGTGCTAGAGATAATGAGTAATGCTGGTAATTTTAATTTTTCTTACAACAGCAATATTGTAAAAAGAGACAGCTTGGTTACGCTGACTTTTACTAGCAAACCGGTGAAAGATATTTTAGATTTTATTTTTAAAACAGATTATGAATTTATTGAAAGCGGTAACTACATTATACTTCGCAAAAAGCCAATAGTAACGCCGCCACCACAAACCTTTGTAAAACCTGTGGTAACGGAAGAGAAAAATTATTTTGTAAAAGGATATATTATTGATGAAGCCACGGGAGAAAAAATAGATGAAGCAAGTGTGTATGAGGCAAAGCAACTGGCATCGGACTTAACAAATGAAAACGGATTTTTTAAAATAAAACTAAAAAGCAAATACAAAACTGCATCGGTAACGGTGAGTAAACTTTTTTATAAAGACACTACCATTTACATAGAGCCAAAGCTTAACCAAACGATTTATATTTCTATACAAAGAGAAGAAGATACTAGCTCGATGGTAAACGTAACTCCTGAAGATTTCCTGCTGCCCGATTCTGTAGAAGTAGAATCGCCTAGTGGAGAAAAATTAATTTATACCAAAACTGATTCTATAAAAGTGCAAAAATCTTGGATAGGAAAGTTTTTGCTGTCGTCTAAACAAAAAGTACAGTCTGTAAATTTGAAAAAGTTTTTTGCTACAAGAAACTTTCAATTGTCGTTTGTGCCTGGTACGAGCACACAAGGCAAGCTAAGCACGCAGGTTACCAACAAGTTTTCATTAAATGTATTGGGCGGATACACAGCAGGGGTAAAGGTTTTGGAAGTGGGCGGTTTGTTTAATATTAATAAAAAAAATGTTCAATATTTTCAAGCGGCTGGTTTGTTTAACACCGTTGGTGGAAGCGTAAAGGGTTTTCAAGCAGCAGGTGTACAAAACTTGGTGTTTGATAGTGTGCGTGGTTTTCAAGCAGCGGGTGTGAGCAATTATGTAAAAGGAAAATTTAGAGGCTTGCAAACTGCAGGTGTGTACAACCATGTGAGCGACTCTATGAAAGGCGCACAAATAGCTGGCGTTGCAAATTTTAGTAAGCGAACCGTAAATGGTTTGCAGATAGCGGGCATTTTAAATTATACTAAAAAATTAAAGGGCGTACAAATAGGTTTGATAAATATTGCCGACACATCTGAAGGGTATAGCATTGGGCTTATAAATATTATAAAGTATGGCTATCACAAAATAAGTGTGAGCACAAATGAGGTTACACAATTTAATATTGCTTACAAATCTGGCAATCCAAAATTGTACTCCATTTTACAAGCGGGTACAAACCTTAGTGGCAATAAAAAATTATTTTCTGTTGGGTATGGCATTGGTAGAGATAATAAATTGTCAAAACAATTATCAATAACTACTGAGTTTACTACTAATTATATTTATGCAGGCAATTGGGATAACTATAATTCGGAAAGTAAAATTTCAGCAAATTTAAAATGGCAGGTTGCTAAGCGGTTTTCTGTATATGCAGGGCCGTCGTTTTCTTATTTGCATACCGATCAGCAAACTGCAGTGCAAGGATATAAATTTCCACTAACAAGCCAAGGCTATAAACAATTTAATATTGGTGATAGTGATAAGGGTTGGATTGGGTTTACGGTGGGGGTTAATTTTTTGTGATGGGTTGAAGTATGAGCTGAGTAGGCTTTGTTGAACATTTGTATTCAGGCTATCCGCTGTACCTGCTCCCGTGTAACGCAAAACTACGGTTCGTTCCTCACCTTTGTTTGCTAACACGGGCTTCGGTACCGCTCCTATCCTGGCTAACCTAAGCTGTGAATCTTTATTGAACTTTTATAGAAGCAGAGATGGATGCGAATGATTGATGGAGGAGATTATGTAATATTTTTTACATGCCGCTCCTACGGAGCTCAACTACACTAGCTTAATATTTCTCTACTGACATGCCGCTCCTCTGGAGCTAATACCTACGAAATATAATAGCCTCGTTAGAGGCGACATGTCAGTAGAAAATAATATTATAAAACATCAATAAAGCTCCGTAGGAGCGATATGTTTTTTCTTTCTATTATTTAATAGTTTTGTACATAACCATTATTTTTTTATAATAATAACCAATCAAACTTATCTTCATATTTTAAAAACTAAAAATAGGTTATGATTACCCTTAAAAATTTTGAAAAGCATATTGATGCTGATATATTTAAGAGAGGAAAAAAATATTTTGAAAATGGACATGTATCAAATATTGAAGAAGTGACTGAGGGGAATTGGAATGCTGAGGTGGAAGGAACTGATAGATATGAAGTAGAGATTAAGATTATAAATGAAGATACAGTAAATGATTATTTCTGTGATTGTCCTTATGAAGGCGAAATGTGTAAACATATTGTAGCCGTTTTATTTGAATTGAAAAGTGCTATAAAAATAGAAGTAAAAAGTACCATAAAGTCAAAGAAGGTAGATGTATTTGAAACTTTGCTACAAACACTTACCAAAAAAGATTTCGAGAATTTTATAAAAGATTACAGCATAAAAAATAAAGATGTTAAAAATGCATTTGAACTATTTTTTGCAGAAAAGGATAGCAGAATAGATGTTGTAAAAAAGTATGATGAAATCGTAAAGAAACTAATTAGAAACAACACCCATAGGTATGGCTTTCTTGAATCTAATAAAGTTTATAAAGAATTAAATTTAATTTTAAAAAATGGACAGGCACTTGTTTTAAAAAATAATTGTAAAGATGCTTTTGCAATAGCCAAGGCTATATTAAGGCCAATCATAGACACGGTTGCTAATAATGATGATTCTGATGGTTATATAAGTTCGATAATTGAAAATACAGCAGAACTTCTACATAATATTATTACAAATAACCAAACCGCAATAGATTTAAAGGAAACTATATTTATCTATTTGCAAAAAGAATTGAAAGATAAAATTTATTTTGATTATGGCGATATTGGATATTGTGTGTTTTCGGTATATAAAGATTTGGCAGTACAATTAAAAAATGATGCTATGTTTTTAAATTTTATTGATGAAAAAATTAAAACTTTAGTAGGGGAATATGATAATTATGAAAAAGAATATTTTCAAAAGAGTAAAATATCTTTTTTAAGAAAAATAGGAAAAGTAGAAGATGCAGATAAGTTTGTTTTAGAGAATATAGATATTGTAGAAGTGAGAATGGAATTAGTAAATGTGGCTATAAAGAAAAAGAAATATGATGAGGCAAAGGGATTGATTGCAGAAGGGATAATTGTTGCAGAAAAAAAGGAACATCCGGGCACAGTAAGTGTTTGGGAGAAAGAGTTATTGAGAATAGCACAAATTGAAAATGATATTTTAACTGTAAGAAAGTTTACAAAGTATTTTACTTTTGATAGAGGATTTTCTTCTGAGTATTATGAACAATGGAAACAAAGTTATAAACAACAAGAGTGGGCTGCAATTGTCGAAATAGAAATTAAGGCAATAACAAAAAAAGTAACAGAAGAATGGGAAACACGGAAACATAAAATGTGGAATCCTACTAATTACCCACCACTTCTTCAATATCTAGCACCAATTTATATACAAGAAAAATATTGGGATAGGCTCTTTGTGTTGGTACAACAAGTGAATGAACTTGATACTACACTTAAATATCAACAATATTTAATAAAAGATTATAAAAAAGAATTAATAGTAATTTTTATTTCTGCATTAGAAGAACATGGTAAAAAAACAAACGACAGAAATAGTTATCATAATTTAGCTAATAAAATGAAAACAATTATAAAAACAATCCCTGAATCTAAAGACAAGGTAATAGAAGTAGCAAATAAATTGATACAAATGTTTTCTGTAAAACCACGGCGACCTGCTATGATAGAGGAGTTGAGTAAGGTGTTTTAAGTAAATAGATTTTACGATGAGTCATTGCAATACTTTGCTTATTACAACGAACTGTTTTCCCTTTAATAACCATGGGCAAAGCCCGTGGTTATTAAAATGACTCTCCGTAATAACCCCGAATGGGGTTTCCTTTTCTTTTTGAAGTTTTGTATAGCTGTTGGTTTATTGGAAAACCACTTCGTGGTTGGTGAAGCAATTGTTTTTACTAAACCGTGGATTGCATCCACGGTTAATGATAGGAAACCACTTCGTGGTTTGTTATTCAATTATTTTTTACAAATATTTCCCTACTTTTTCACTCTCCATCAATCTCCGCTTCCATCTACTACACAATAAAAGCCCTATAGAATTACCAATGTTCAGCGTAGCCCCGATGGGCAGTAGTAGCTGCCGCAAATAATACACAACAAATTATAAAGCAACTTTAATGCGGCACTACTACAGACAGCGGGATTGCAAGTGTTCAGTAATGATATGTAGCTCACGCTCCAAAAAAAATATTAAATGGTAGTGTGCTTTTTTAACATGTCGCTCCTACGGAGCTTCATTGATGTTTTGCTATTTATTTCTACTGACATATCGCCCGCCAAAGGCGGGCTTAATACATTCAACTTTTAGCTTTATAGGAGCGGCATGTCAGTAGAAAGGCATTGGTATTTGGTATGAGAACTCCGTAGGAGTGACATGTAAATCGCACAATAAATCTTTCGTATCAATTAATGGAAATACTGCAATAATCTAAACCTTTCTGTTAACACTTTCCCAAAACAAAAATAAATTTCCACCACACGTAAGGGTATCTTTTTAGTTGGTTGTTATATATGCATACACAAATAATATTTACAATTTTTAAAAGTATTTTACATGAGACAATTATTAGCGTTGGCCTTTTTTTTAATGGGCTGTGTGGCATTGCAAGCACAAACATTTGCACCTAAGCAAAAAGTAAAGGGTGTGGTAATAGATACCGATTCTAAAAAACCTTTGCAGGGTGCTACGGTTACGATATTGAACACAAGTACGGCTGCTGTAACGGATGCGGATGGTAATTTTAGTTTTGCTGATGTGCTGGTGGGGAGAATAAGTTTGGAGATATCGATGGTAGGGTTTGAGCAAAAAATAGTGCCGGATATTATTGTAATTTCTGGTAAAGAAATATCGCTGAACATTGCGATTGTAGAAAAAATAAAAAGGGAAGAGGCGGTAGTGGTAACGTCTAAAAAAAGTAAAATAAAACCTGCTAACGAATTTGCTACGGCTAGTGCAAGGGCTATAAGTATGCAAGAAACAAAGCGGTATCCTGCGGCGGTAAACGACCCTGCTCGTATGGCACAAAACTTTGCTGGGGTGTCGGCAGACGGTGATGGTAGTAATGAAATAGTGGTGCGGGGAAACTCGCCGCAGGGTGTGCTGTGGAGATTGGAAGGTGTGGAGATACCAAGCCCCAACCACTTTGCAGGCCTTGGCACTACTGGTGGTGCGGTGAGTATGCTTAGCAGTAGTACGATTGGTAACAGCGATTTTTATACGGGTGCTTTTCCTGCGGAGTTTGGCAATGCGGTGAGTGGCGCTTTTGATTTGAATTATAGAACGGGCAATAAAGATAAAAAAGAATTTGCTTTTATGGTGGGTACGATAGGCTTGGAGGCGGGTGCGGAAGGGCCTTTTAAGAAAGGCGGCAAAAGTTCTTACTTAATAAATTATCGTTATTCCACACTTGCATTGCTGAGTAGTTTTGCAGAGCTGGGTGCGCAAGTGCCAAAATATCAAGATGCAAATTTTAAATTTAATTTTCCTACAAAGCGTGCGGGTACGTTTGGTTTGTTTGGGCTTGTGGGTGTAAATGGTACTACGCAAGACCCTAAAAAAGACAGCGCCAAGTGGGATGATATAGAAAGGAACGAAGCATTTAAAGCAAATTCATCTACGATTGTTGTTGGATTGTCGCATCAAATATTTTTAAATAAAAACTCATTTATAAAAACAGTCATTGCAAAAAGTAGATTTGCTAATGAAAGTAATTCGGACACGCTAACGCCATACCTTGGTTATAAAACAGTAAACGTAGCTAAAGAAAAAAATACAGATGTGGCATTGCGAATATCATCTTACTACAACAATAAACTGAGCAGTAAAAGTACATTGAGGGTAGGTGCTATTTTTAGCCAATTGAATTTTAATTACAAGAATAGTTATTTGTACACCGTGCCTACGGTTTCGTTTAAAGATTTATTATCTATAGAAGGTAGCTCTAATTACATTCAAGGGTATGCGCAATTAAAATATCGCTTATCTGAAAAACTTACATTAAATGCGGGTATGCATGCATCGTACCTTACGCTTAACAAAACGAGTAGCATAGAACCACGTATTGCTTTTACGTACAACGCTGGTAATGCGCAAACGCTTACGCTTGCTGCGGGCGTGCATGCTAAGCCACAGCAATTATCTACTTACTATTATGAAACTGCGCTTGCTGGTGCACCAAGATTGAACAGCAATAAAAATTTGAAAATGACAAATGCTACGCATGTAGTGTTGGGCTATGAAAAGGGTTTTCAAAATGGTATTCGTTTAAAAACAGAAGTGTATTATCAATCGTTAAAAAATATTCCTGTAGAGAAAAACGTGGGTAGTGGTTTTTCTGCAATCAATGCATCGAGTGTGTATGATTTGTTTAATACGAGTGCATTGGTAAGTGAGGGTAAAGGCAGCAATTATGGTATAGATATTAATTTGGAAAAGGCATTTAGTAGAAAATATTATTTTATTGCCAATGCATCATTGTATAAATCTACCTATACAACTTTTGATAATAAAACATACGATACGAGGTACAACAAAAGTTATCAGCTAAACTTAGTGGGTGGTAAAGAGTGGAGTGTGAGCAGAAGAAAAAATAGAACGTTTGGGTTTAATGCAAAATTACTAACGAGTGGGGGTAATAGACAATCGGAGATAGACCTAGCAGCATCGAGGCTTGCTGGTGAGCAGGTGCTTGTAGCGGGTAAGTTTTTTACCCAACAAGCTACTCCATACTTTAGAGCTGATATAGGGCTTAACCTAAAAACTAATAGAAAGAAAACAACGCATACCATTAGTATAGATATTCAAAATGTAATAAACAAAAAGAACGAGTATGGTTCTTTTTATGATTCGAATAAAGGGAATGTGGTGAAGTTTAATCAGCTGGGATTGTTGCCGTTTATTAATTATAGGGTGGAGTTTTAAAGGAAAGTTTAGGAGTTAATGAGTAGAGTTTTTTGACAAAGAGGTTTAGAGGTTTAGAGAAAAAAAACGAGGCGCTTTTATTGTTTTAGAAATACAGAAAAATAGGATAATGTAAAGTCGCTTTAGCGATTTCCAAAACTGTGCATCTGTGGCAATAAAATATCGCAGCGAAGCTGAGGAGAATATTGTAAGTGTAAATAGTAGATGAATTTAAAAAAATATTCAATCAAAAAAACAACAATCATGAAAAATGTAACAAAAATTGTAGTAGCTTTTATTGTAAGTGTATGTATCTTTTCATCCTGCAAAAAAGACAAT
>JANOZW010000158.1:0-18162 GCA_031429575.1 Ferruginibacter sp. | reverse complement strand
AGTGCTTGCTCCGTTATACTTACAAATATTGCTACAAAAAAAATATTGAAATTAACGGCTACAAATAAAGCTGGAGAATATGTTTTTGAAAACTTTAAAGTAGATAGTTTTCAGATAACCGTTTCTCATGTTGGCTATATTGATTTTAAAACAAAAATTTTTACAACTCAAACAACCGAAACACAAACTTTACCCAATATTATTTTACAAAAAAATAAAAATAATTTAACCGAAGTTGTGGTAACTGCCAAAAGGCAAATGCTAGAAGTAAAAGCAGATAGGATGGTGGTGAATGTAGAAGGCACAATAAATGCTGTAGGCTCTGATGCGTTAGAATTAATAAGAAAAGCACCTGGTGTAGCTGTTGATAAAGATGATAATATACAAATGAGTGGAAAGAATGGGGTGCAAATTTATATTGATGGAAAGCCTAGCCCACTTACAGGAGAAGATTTAGCCAATTATTTAAAAGCATTACAATCGTCTCAAATAGATGCGCTTGATTTAATTACAAACCCAAGTGCAAAATATGAAGCAGCTGGTAATGCTGGTATTATAAATATTAGATTAAAGAAAAATAAAAGCTTGGGTACAAATGGAAGCGTGCTTGCTGGATATGCCATTGGAGTAAAAAGTAAATACAATACTGGCTTTAACATTAATAGTCGTACAAAAAATGTAAATGTTTTTGCTAACTATAATTACAACTATGTAAACAATGTTATTGATTTTAAAACCTACAGAAAATTGGCTGATTCCACCTTTGATTTACAAGCGCAGAGAGGTTTTACTAATAATACACATGGTTTTAAAACAGGTGTTGATTATTTTAAAAATAAAACTACTACATGGGGGTTTTTAATAACAGGTAACCTTACCGCAGTGACAAATAATGGCGTAAGTGATAATGTTGTAACAGAAAATGATACAAATAATATTGCAAAAATTTTATCCTCAAATTCAGCACAAGCAGGATACGATAATAATGTAAATTTTAATTTGAACTATAAATATGCCAATAGTAAAAATCAGGTGTTGAATGTAGATGCAGATTGGGGGGTATTTAAATTATCAAGAGATCTGGATCAGCCAAATACCTATTTTAACGCCACAAAAACTGTTGTGCTGAGTGAAAAAAATTATAATTTAATTTCTTTGGCAGATATAAATATTTACTCTTTTAAAACCGATTATGAGCAGCCATTTGCAAAAGGTGCAATTGGTATTGGTGGCAAATTTTCTTATGTAACCAGTGATAATAATTTTAAAAGATACGACGTATTTAGCACTACTATAAAAACAATTGATATTGGCAAAAGCAACCAGTTCAATTATAGAGAAAATGTGAATGCATTGTATGTAAATTACAATCGCAATTGGAAAAGCATACAATTGCAAGGCGGGTTGCGTGCCGAGCATACGCAATCTAGTGGCTCGTCTTACGCCATCACAGCAAGCGAAGCAATTAATTTTAATAATCCACAAACATTTAAGCGGAGTTACATTAATTTGTTTCCATCTATCGGAATTAGCTTTGTAAAAAATCCAATGTCCACATGGAATATAGCTGCAGGGCGAAGAGTAGATAGACCCAATTACCAAGATTTAAATCCATTCGAATTTAAAATAGACGAATACTCATCTAGAAGAGGAAATACAGAATTGATACCACAGTTTTCTTACAATTTTGCTGTAACCAATGCGTATAAAAATAAATTAATTTCTAAATTGAGTTTTAGTAATATTACAAATCTTATTGGGCGTTTGGTTGATACAACGGAGCGGAGTAAAAGTTTTTTTAGTCCACGAAATATTGCTACTCAAAATATATTTAGCTTATTTGAAAGCTACCAATATAGCCACAAATGGTACACTGCTGTTTTTACGGCTAATGCCTTTTTTACAAATTTTAAAGCAGACTTTGGTGGTGGTAGTAGAATTATCAATACAAAAGCCACTGCTTTTATAATTACTGCACAAAATAGTTTTAGATTGAAACAAGATTGGACGCTTGAACTAAATGGAAACTACAATTCGCCAACTGTAAATGCGGCAGCAAAAGAAAGAGTGAAATGGGGAATAGATATTGGTGCACAAAAAATAATTTTAAAAGGGCAGGGTAATATTAAATTTTCTGCAACAGATATTTTTTGGACAAATTATGATAGAAGCCTCTTAACATTTGGTGCGCAGGTAATAGAAGGACAATTTAAAAGAGAATCAAGGCAGTTTAAAGTAAACTGTACCTATCGTTTCGGTAACAAACAAGTGAAGAGTAGTCGCAATAGAGCTTCTGGGTTAGAAGAAGAATTAAAGAGAACGCAGGGTGGGGGGTAGTGAGGGTAGTGAGTTCAAGGTTGAAGGTTCAAAGTTCAAGGTTGTGTGGTCTTTATTTTGCCAACTCCCTTTTGCCAATTGCCAGCTGCTAATTGCCAACTGCTACTCCTCCCTTCCGATCATCTTTTCACTGCTATTCCATTTTGCATTTAGTTCTTCAAACTCTTTTGCGTCTTCTGCACTAAATTTTTGATTTACCAAACTTTTTAAATCTGGCTGCCCGGCATTTACCCAAGCTGTAAACCAAAACGAGGCAATGCTTTGAATGGATAGTCGCATTCTTCTTTCTATCATACCATCTAATTTTTTATTAAAAGCAATGGTAAATGCTGATGAATATTGGCGTATCGTTTTCCCACTTCTTTCTTCAAAAGAATATTTTTTATCTGCTGAAAATTGTTTGGTGAGTTCTCTTTCAAAATTTAAAACACTATCGCTTGCTTTAGCACTTTCCAATACCCTATCCCAAGTATATTTCAAGGGGTCTTTTATATAAGTGGCTTTACCAATCATAAAATCCCATTCTTTTTCAGCAAGTAATTCTGGCACACGGCTTTCCCAAAAACCATGTATGCCTTTTTGGTTGGTAAGTTGTCCATTATGGTTGCTGCTTGTATGTAAGGGTACGTGCGAGTCTGCAATGTAGTGGCCAATTTCAGCACTATTTTTCATTATTTTACTGTAGTTTTTTTCTTTAAAAGCAGCGGTGAGCCTGCCTAGCATTACTTGTATATGCCAAGGTACAATGCCATGCAACATCAAAGAATCTTCAGAAAATTTTGTAACGGCATCTTTCCATTTGCGAGGCACTTCATTATAAGGGTATTCTCCATATTTGTCAATGTCAATATAGTGTCTTGGGCCTTCATCTTTTACTGCGTATCTTCTTTTATCGGGGTCAATAGAATGCTCTGTAACAAAATTGATATTAGGCTTATACAATACCATCATTTCTGGCGGCAACAAAAAACAAGCATAATAATTTATTTTTTGATGTGCATAAAACCCCCAGCAAAATGATGGCAAATACATCATCATTAAAACTGATAGGAGTAAAATGGCCTTCAATATTTTTTTCATAAATTTTTTTCGATGTTCAATTCCTATAAAAAACTACAAGTTATAAAAAATTAGCACATTAGCACATCAGCAAATTAGCTAATTCCCCATATTTGCACATTTGCATATTTTCCCATTTGCATATTTTCTTCTTATTCTTCCGTAATATCCGTTACCCCCCCGCTCACCGCAAACTTCATGGTTTGTGCACTGGTAATATTGGTAATAGGTTTTACCCTGCTTTTAGGAATGATATACACATTGCCAGCTACAGAATATGCCATGGGAATATACACAGCTACATAGTCTATCAATCCAAAATCGCTCATATCATCTTTGGTAATAAACCCCATGCGCCACACATCATTATCATCCACATTGGCCAATACATTTTGCGTAAATTTTTTCTTATCGCCTGCAAATGCTTCAAAAAAATCTTTTGTAGTACCGTATATATGTTTTAATCCTGGCGTTTTTTCTAAAATTCTATCCATAAAACTTACAATACGCCCCGTTATAAAAAACGAACTAAAATAACCAATAATAACAACGGCTGCTAAAATAATGATAAAGCCCAAACCGTAATTACGCACATGCGGTATGCCTGCTTCATCTTTGTATTGAAAAATAGGCAACCAAGCATCTATAGTGGTAATTATGAAAAACAAGGTGTAAAAAGTAATGGCTACGGGAGCCAATATCAATAATCCTTGTAAAAAGTATTGTAAAAGTTTTCTGTATTCAAAACGACGATCCATGAGTGTATAGTTTATTTTTCAAAGATAATTTATTGTTTACAGAGCAGGAATTAAACAATTTTATACGTAAATGTCTATAATTCATAAAAAAATAACACGGAAACTTTGGTTACATAAAAAGTTTCCGTAGTTTTGTTGCCAAATTATGACAGAGGTAAACGATACAGCAGAAAGAATAAAGCAAAAAGCGCATGAATTGTGTATGAAATTTGGCATACGCAGCGTGAGTATGGATGATATTGCTTCTAACTTAGGTATTAGCAAAAAAACCATTTACCAATTTTATGAAGATAAAGATGCGTTGGTAGATGCCATTATTGCCTCCGTATTTGAGCATGATGAAATTTGTTGTGAAAGAGACAGAGCCAGATCAGAAAATTCCATTCACGAAATATTTTTAGCAATAGAATTTATTGTTGAAATGTTTAAATCGATGAACCCATCATTACTATTCGACCTGCAAAAATATCACCCTAAATCTTTTATGCGTTTTATACAGCATAAAGATGATTTTTTATTTGGGGTTATTTTACAAAATTTAAAAAGGGGTATTGCTGAAGAATTATATAGAGAAGATTTAAGAATAGAAATTTTGGCAAGGTTTAGGGTAGAGAGTATGATGTTGCCATTTAGCAGAGAATTTCAAGCAAAAATAAAAGACAACCTTGCGGTAATTGAAGAAGAGCTTACCCTCCATTTTTTATTTGGTTTGGTAACACCAAAGGGTTTTAAAGTTGCATTAAAATATCAAGAAAATAGAAACAAAAAAGTAGCATAGAATGAAGAAATTATTAAATGCCCAAAAAATATTTTTAATGGTGATTGTTTTTTCATCAACAAAAATAATAGCGCAGCAAAAAAATGAATTTAGTATAAAGCAAGCAGTAGATTATGGGATAAAAAATTCTGTAGCAGTAAGAAATTCATTAATTGATATTAAAATACAGAAGCAGACGAATAGGGAGATAACTTCAGCGGCATTACCTCAAATTAACGGTTCAGGTACATTTCAAGATTTTCTTGAAATTCCCACTAGCCTATTACCTGGTGAAGTTTTTGGACAACCGGGCACGAAGGTGCCGGTACAGTTTGGAACCAAGTATAATGCTACAGGTAGTATAGATGCTTCTCAATTATTATTTGATGGGCAAGTTTTTATTGGGCTTCAAGCCCGTGACGCTGCCATGCAGTTGGCTACAAAAACTTCAGAAGTAACGGCAGAACAAATTAAAGCAAACATTTACAAAATATATTACCAATTGGTAGTAGGTAAAAAACAGTTGACTAGTATAGATGCAAATATTGATCGTTTTGATAAATTATTAAAAGATACAAAAGAAATTTTTAAGCAAGGTTTTGTAGAAAAATTAGATGTAGATAAAGTACAAGTAGCTTTAAATAATTTAAGTACTGAAAAAATAAAAATAGAGAACCAATTAGATGCAGGTAATGCGGGCTTGAAATTTTTAATGAATATGCCGCAGAAAGATTTGTTGATATTGACAGATACGATTAGTGAAGACCAATTAAAAGAAAATATTTTAGATGAAAAATATGAGTATAAAGATAGAAAAGAATTTCAGTTGCTTACTGTTGCTTCTACATTAAACGAATTTAATTTGCGTAGATACAAACTTAGTAGAATACCCACTCTAGCGGCTTTTGCATCATATCAAAAAAATGCACAGCGCACCACATTCGATCTTTTTGATAAAGGAGATTGGTTTGGTACTTCCTTAATAGGCTTGAAATTATCTGTACCTATTTTTGATGGAAATGCTCGTAGGGCTAAAATACAAAAGGCAAAATACGAAATTGAAAAAACAAAAAACTCATTAGAGCAACTTGAGCAGAATATTGATTTTGATGTTAGCAGTGCTAGAATAAAAATGAAAAGCGCCTTGGCAACCATTGATAATCAAAAGCAAAATGTTACACTAGCTGAAAAAGTGTATAATACAACAAAGAAAAAATACGAATCTGGTTTGGGCAGCAATCAAGAAATATATACTGCACAAACAGAACTTAAAGTAGCACAAAACAATTACTACAGCGCATTGTACGATGCAGTAATTGCAAAAATTGATTATTTAAAAGCAGTGGGGAAACTGTAAAAACTGACCACTCGTGAGACGTCAGCTTGAGCTTGTCGAAGGCGCTATGTGGTAAATAGCCTCGTCTTCCACAAGCTCAGACTGACACTCTAATAATTTAAAACATTAAAGAAATAAACGAATAAAAAATAGAAAAATGAAAAGAATAAAAACCTTCATTATTTGTGCTTCACTAGTTTTGGTAGTTGCATCTTGTAGTTCAAAAAAAGATGCTGCCGCAAACCTAAACGATAAGAAAGCTGCCATAGAAAAACTAAAAGCAGACAATGCCAAAAAAGCAGAAGAAATAAAAAAGCTGCAAGAAGAAGTAAATGCAAGTGGCGGTGGTGAAGCGGCTAAAATAAAATTGGTGTCCACTATACCTGTAACAGTTCAAAACTTTTCGCATTACATAGATTTGCAAGGCATGGTAGATGCGGATAATATTTCTTACATATCACCACGTGGTATGGGTGGGCAGGTAAGGGCCATTTATGTAAAAGAAGGGCAGTACGTAAAAAAAGGTCAACTTGTTTTAAGATTAGATAATGCCATTGTAAGCCAACAAGTGCAAGGTGCCAGACAGCAAGCGCAGGCTGCAAAGCAACAATTAGATGGTATAAAAACACAATTAAATTTTGCTAAAAATATTTATCAGCGCCAAAAGAATCTATGGGATCAAGGTATAGGAACAGAAGTGCAATTGATAACTGCAAAAACAAATGTTACAGGTTTAGAAAACCAATTGTCATCTGCAGAGGAAAGTGTAAAAGCAGTGTATGAGCAAGTAAATCTTGCAAAGGAGCAAATGAATACTGCCAATGTATACAGCGATGTATCAGGCGTAGCAGACCAAGTAAATATAAAAATTGGTGAAACATTTACAGGAATGGGCGCAATGGGTCCGCAAATAAAAATAGTAAACACATCTTCTCTTAAAGTAGTTACAAGTATTCCTGAAAATTATTTATCACGCATACGTACAGGCATACCTGCAGAAGTTTCTGTACCTGATGTAAATAAAACATTTAATGCATCTGTATCACTTATAAGTCAATCTGTAGATGTAAACCGTGGTTTTACGGCCGATATAAAAATACCTTACGATGCTAGTTTAAAACCAAACCAAAGTGCTAAAGTGCGCATACTAGATTACAGTGCCGCAAATGTGGTGGTAATACCTGTAAACGTTGTACAAACAGATGAAGCAGGTAAGTATGTGTATGTATTAGAAAAATTGAGTAATGGTAAAGCCATTGCTAAAAAGAAAAACATAAACATTGGAGAGTTTTATGGCAATAGTGTAGAAGTAAAAACTGGTCTTACAGGTGGTGAGCAATTGATTACAGAAGGATATCAAAATTTGTACGAAAACCAATCTATTGCTACCTCTTTATAATATTTAGAAGAAAATAAAAAAATATTTATGCATCATTTCATAGAAGGCATTGCAAAAAAATTTAAACAGTTTAAACCCACTTCTTGGGCGGTAGATAACAAAACAGTTATTTACATAATGGCTGCCATTATCACTTTCATAGGCATGTATCAATTTAATACATTACCAAAAGAACAGTTTCCAGATATTGTAATGCCCACGGTGAGTGTTACCACTATTTATGTAGGTAACTCCCCCAAGGATATAGAAAACCTTGTAACAAGGCCAATAGAAAAACAACTAAAAGGAATAAGTGGTGCTAAAGTGAAAAAAATTACCAGCACATCACAAACAGATTATAGTTTGATAATTGTAGAGTTTGATAGTGATGTAAAAACAGAATTGGCAAAACTAAAAGTGAAAGATGCCATTGATAAAGCCAAAACAGATTTACCCAACGACCTTACCTCACAGCCCAATGCACAAGAGTTTGCTTTTAGCGAAATGCCCATTATGTTTGTAAACGTAAGTGGCGATTATGATGGCGTAAAATTAAAAGCGTATGCAGAAAAATTGCAAGATAGGTTTGAGGAATTGAGTGAGCTGACCCGTGCAGAAATTGTAGGTGCACCAGAGCGTGAAATACAAATAAATGCTGACCCCTATAAAATGCAAGCAGCAAGTATTTCTTTTACAGATATAGAAAATGCGGTAAACAGAGAAAACCATGATATTACTGGAGGGCTTATTGAAGTAGGCGATATGAAACGCACCATAAAAGTAAAAGGACAATTTACTTCTGCATTGGATTTGCAAAACATTATTGTAAGAAGCAGCTCTCGAGGTGCATCTTTATACCTAAGAGATATTGCTGAGTTAAAAGATACCATCAAACAAAAAGAAAGTTATGCTCGCTTAGATGGTAAAAATGTGGTAACCTTAAATATCGTAAAACGCTCTGGTGAAAATTTAATAATAGCTGCAGGAAAAGTAAAAGACATTGTAAAAGAAATGAAAGATGCTGAAGAGCTTCCTAAAAATTTGAATGTTGTAATCACTGGAGATCAAAGTAAAACCACTGCTACTTCTTTTAATGATTTGGTAAATACCATCATCATTGGTTTTATATTGGTATTGCTAGTATTGATGTTTTTTATGGGTGTTACCAATGCATTTTTTGTGGCACTAAGTGTGCCGCTAAGTATTTTTGTAGCCTTTATGTTTTTGCCAGTGGGTACTGCTATTATCGGCACTCCTATTACGCTTAATTTTATTGTATTGTTTGCATTGCTCTTTGGGCTAGGTATTATTGTAGACGATGCCATTGTGGTAATAGAGAATACACATCGAATTTATAACAACGGAAAAGTAAATATTGTACGAAGTGCAAAAGAAGCAGCAGGTGAAATATTTATTCCAGTATTAGCAGGTACGGCCACTACACTTGCGCCATTTTTCCCATTGTTATTTTGGAAAGGCATTATCGGTAAGTTTATGATTTACCTGCCTACCATGCTTATACTTACATTGGCGGCATCCCTTATTGTAGCATTTATTTTTAACCCTGTATTTGCTGTTTCGTTTATGAAACCAGAGGGTAAAGAACATGAAGAAAAAAAATCATTGATATTTAAAAAATGGTGGTTTTGGGCAGCAATAATAATGGGCGTAATTTTTAATTTAATGGCTTTTGTTATTGGTAGTGGCAATACTTATTTAGAAGGCACTAGATTATTTACAGAAATTGTAGATAAGAAAAATTCTTTGCATGGCTATGGTAACTTTTTATTATTTATGGCATTGCTTGCGGTGTTAAACAGGTATGTTTTTAGAAATATCATTCACACTTTTCAAAATAGAATTTTACCGGGCCTAATGCGCAGATACGAAAAGTTATTGCGATGGGTATTGCAAGGCACAAGACCTGCATGGCTGCTGGTGAGTTTGTTTTTATTGTTTCCAATATCAGTAGCACTCTTAATGGCAAGAGGAAATAAAAGTACATTTTTCCCGAGTGGTGATCCTAATTTTATTTATGTATATTTAAAATTGCCAGTGGGTACTTCTATTAAAAAAACAGACAGTGTTTTACGTGTGTTGGAAACAAGGGTACAAAAAGTATTGGCTAAAGAATTGCCTACCCAACCAGGTGGCATTGTAGAAAGTGTAATAGCAAATGTGGCCAATAGCGCCAACAACCCAAGGGATAATAATAGAAGTGTACAACCAAATCTTGGGCGAATACAGGTATCGTTTGTAGAGTTTGAAAAAAGAGATGGAAAGAAAACAAAACCATTTTTAGATGACATACGCCTTGCCATGAAAGGCATACCTGGTGCAAGTATAGAAGTAGGGCAAGAAGATGGTGGTCCACCAACAGACCCTCCGGTAAATATAGAAATTGTAGGAGATGAGTATGATGAAATTGCAAAAGTGGCTACGAGTTTATCAAATTATTTAGATACAAATCAAATAAAAGGAATAGAAAATTTACATACAGATGTAGATTTGAACAGTCCTGAAATAACGGTAAATATTGATCGTGAAAAAGCCATGGCACAAGGCTTGAGCACAGGGCAAATAGGTATGGAACTTCGTACAGCTGTTTTTGGAAAAGAAGTAAGCAAATTAAAAGATGGAGAGGATGAATATAAAATTCAACTAAGAACGGCTGATTTGCTCCGCAATAATATTACCGATTTGATGAACCTGCGCATCACTTTTATGGATATGAATACGATGGGTATAAAATCAATACCTGTGGGTGCGGTGGCCACTATTGATTATACAAATACATCAGGTGCCATTGCACGTAAAAATGTAAAACGCACCATACAGCTTCAATCAAATGTATTAGATCAATCAATGGTACAAGGCGTAAATGCTGAGTTGGCAGATAAAATTGCCGACTTTAAAAACATTACAAAAATACCTTCATCCATTACTATTAGACAGTCGGGGCAAAGTGAACAAGAAGCAGAAACCTCTAAGTTTTTAGGGATGGCTTTGTTGGGAGCATTGGCGTTAATTTTCTTAATATTGGTGTTACAATTTAATGCACTTAGCAAACCATTTATTGTATTAACAGAAATATTTTTTTCTATTATTGGTGTGTTATTAGGCTATGCATTTACAGGAATGACCATTGCCACCATTATGCTTGGTGTGGGTATAATAGGCTTAGCAGGTATTGTTATAAAGAATGGTATTTTATTAATAGAATTTACCGATGAGCTGCGTGGTAGAGGCATGCGCATGCGTGAGGCAGCCATACAAGGTGGTAAAATTCGTATCATACCAGTATTGCTTACAGCATTGGCTACCATGCTTGGTTTGTTGCCATTGGCAGTTGGGTTTAATATAAATTTTGTTACCTTTTTCCAACATTTAAATCCACATATTTTCTTTGGTGGTGATAGTGTTGTTTTCTGGGGACCGCTCAGTTGGACCATTATTTTTGGATTGATATTTGCATTTTTCCTCACACTAATAATGGTACCAAGTATGTACATTATTGCAGAAAGATTAAAGCGCCCTATGGAACAATTTTATGGTGGTAGGTGGATTGGTATCCTTGGTTTTGCAGGGCCATTCTTCTTCATCTTTGTTGGGCTTATGTATTTGGTAAGAAGAATACAAGGTAAGAAAGTCTGGAATGGTACGTTGAAAAATACGGCTCCAAAAAAAGTATAATTTATTTTTATACATGTAAAAGGCGGTCTTAATTGGCAGCCTTTTTTTGTGGTATAATTATTCAAAAATTATGGCACAAGCCAGTTGGCTTCAAAGTTATTATTATCAGTATATTTAAAAGAAGCCCTACGATGTCCTTTACTATTTAGCCATAACCATTCCATCCATTTCACTTTTGTAACTACCACACCAAAGTTTTTTCTACCCGTTTCGCTTTCTTCAAGGGTAGGATTTGCACTTTCAAAAGCAGCAGGTAAACCACTGGTTGGTAATTCACTATTCTTCGAAGGACCAACTTCACCCATGTATATTTTCCTACTATTGGGATTACTTTTTAGCCAAGCTTTCGCTGCCATTTCATCATCGTTATGTAGAGTAACTTTTCCTGCAAGTCTTATTTGCACTCCTCCTGTAGCATCATAAAACAAACAGCTAATATTATTGTCTTCATTTAATTCTTTCCACTTTCCGCTGCGTATATCTGTATGAAAAGCCAGCGTTTTTAGTGCGTTATCAACTTTGCGTAAAACAACTGTACGCATATTTATGCCTTGCTTATTTATATTGGCAACTGTAGCATTGTGAAATGCATCTCTGCCTTTTAAGGAGCCGTTTAATAATCTTATCCAACAATCTTTTTCAAGGTCTGTGAGGTTATAGTGTATTCCGTCAATTTTTATTGTGTGCATCTTCTATATCCGAATTAAATTTGATTGAGGATTTTAATCTTTTGATTTTCTGTTTAAATAAAATTTACTTTCATAGATAATAAATTTGCTATAAATAAGTACATTTAGAAAAAATATACATGCTACTAAAAAATCTACTTGTCCTTCTATTTTCAATAACATCATTAACCTTACAAGCACAAAATATAAAAGTATTAGACTCCATCATCAACAAACAAAAACAAAGTTTTGAAATTGTAAATGATAAGCCAACTGGTGAAGGATGGAATTTTTTGATGAAGCAATATGCAGAAAATAATTATGTAGGTTGGGGAGAATACCACAATTCTCCTTTAATTTCTTTACTAACTACCGAGGCTCTAGCTGTAGCAGCAAAAAATAATTACAATGCGTGGGTGGTAGAAATAAGCCCAATGGCAGCTGCAGGGTTAGAAAATTTTACAAAAGATAAAGTTGCTTATCAAAAATATAGAAAGGCGCATGAACTATATCAGGGAAAAGACTTTAAGCAATTTACATTTACACCATTTTTTTACACCTCCGCTGATTCATTAATGTTACTAGCTGCTGTAAACAACAATATAAAACTTTGGGGGCTTGATCATGAAAATCAAACAAGTTTACATTTGTATGTAAATGATGCTTACAATAATTTAAGCAAGGCAGATCAAGTGAAATGCAAAAGTAATTATGATAGTGCAATGAAATATTGGTATATACCACAACCTGAAGATATAGACCCAATAATAGCTTTAAGTAAAAACAAAAGAGATATTGAAAATTTAATTGAAGTAAAAAAAGCTGTAGAAATTTATACCAATAATGGCAGAAGGAGAACACGGTACAAATCATTGGTAGATAGAACTGATTTACTAAAGCAGCATTATTATACGTATTTAAAGGCTTTTCAAACCAAGTATAAAAAGAACCCCAAAGTATTTTTAAAAATGGGCGATAATCATTTAGCCAAAGGTATTAATATGGAAAAGCAGCAGTACGATGTGGGCAATATGATATATGAATTATCAAAAATGGAGGGTGTAAATTATACCAACATAGAATTTGTGCCAAGAATGAGTAAAGACAACGAAGGTAAAGTAGTGGATGAATTGGAAGATCCCAATACGCCTTATTCAAAGTTCTTTTTAAAATACTATGACCCTAAAAAATGGGTGCTAATAGACCTTAGGCCAATGCGAGCTTTTATAACAAGAACAGATGGCACAATAGACGAGAATGGGTACGATGTAATAAAAAAGTATGATGTAATGGTATTGTCGCCTGAAGTAAATTAAATAAATCTACTATCACACAAATAATGCAATAGTAGATTATATTTTTTAAACAGCAGCGGTTGTTGCAGCAGTAACGGCCGCTGCATTAGCTGCAGCTGCTTGAATTGCGGCCGCACCAGCATCATTATTTACATTTGCCACGCTTACAAAGCCATAGCCCCAACCTTTAAGCTCATTTATCCATACAAGTGACCCATCTTTTGCTTTTAAGCAAAGCAATATTCCACTTACGCCAATGTATAACTTATCTCCTTCCATACTTATTTGACCTACTGAATAAGATAATGTTGATTTTATATATTGTTTCAGTTTTACTTCCCATATGATGGTACCATCTTTTTTACTTATAGCTGCTACTTTACCGTTTGAGAAAATGAATAGATTGTTTTGTTTCATGTGTTTTTAGTTTTAAACAAAATTAGGAAATACAGATAGTATCTTTTAAATATTATACAAAAGGAGAAAGATATACATGAATGGCAATTGGAGAAAAAATATAATTGTCGAAATAGAAGTGTATTCACGAGTCTATAATTATCATTCAATTTTTATAGAGAAGCTTCGTCTAACTCTACTCATAGTGAGAAAACTATTAAGCAGACATCTTCACATACAAATGCTTTTGAAATTCTATAAACAAATTGCTAATTGTTGAAACTTCTCCAAGTTCATTCACCGCATCGCCAAGAGAAAAATATTTATTGGTAAGTAATATTGGTAATTTATCTTGATTAAGTTCTTCTACACCTGTTTCGATATATTTACTCAATACAAATTCTATAAATTCTTTTTGCTTACTGCTTAGTAAAGCAAAGATTGCCGCTTGTGCTGTTGCTACTCTTGCTTCTCTCGTAATTGGTTTTCTATCGCTATTAAAAACATATTCTAACACATCAAACAAATCACTTTTTTCGGCATCTATTAATTTTTGCAACATCGTCAATTCATCTTTTCCAAAACCTGCTTCATCCAATTTTTCTAATAAAGTTTTTCTTGTAAGCGGATTACTCCATAAAACCCTTAACTCTTCTTCGCTTTTAAAAAGGCCAGGCAAAGCACCAAATAAATTGTCCAAAAATTCTTGTGAAGTAATCGGTTTTCCATCTGTACTCCAAAAAGACGTAGAAACCATGTGTTGAATTTCTCTTTCCTTACCATCTCTTAATTTTATTTTAAGTTTTTTTCTTTTTACATTTTCATCATTACCGCCATCATCTTCCATTACATTTGGGCTTGGGTCTTCATCAATTGGGTAAGGTTTGGGCTCAGTTGTCTCAGGTTCTAATGGCTCTCCATCCCACTCGGGGTCAAAAAAACGTTGGTAAGCATTTACAAAATCATAAATGGTAAAAAAATCTTTTCCATCAAAAAGCCTTGTGCCACGCCCTACAATCTGCTTAAATTCTATAATCTGTTCTACGGGTCGCATTAAAATAATATTGCGAATGTTTCTTGCATCCACACCAGTAGATAATTTTTGCGAAGTAGTTAAAATAGTTGGAATTGTTTTTTCATTATCTTGAAATTCTCTTAAAAACTGCTCGCCCAACTCTCCATCGTTTGCTGTAACCCGTACACAATAATTTGGATTGCTGCTTTTCTTATATTGGTTTACCAAATCCCTTACTGCAGCAGCATGGTCTTGCGTAGCACAAAAAATAATAGCTTTCTCATGTTGATTGGCATCATCCATGTATATTTTTACACGCTTTGCTTCCCTTTCTTTTATTTCTATAATTTTATTAAAATCTTTTTCTACATAATTTTTTCCTTCCTCTACTTCGCCCTCTATAATTTTATCATCGCTTATATAAGTATAATCATCTAGCGTAGTCTGTATTCTTTTTATTTTAAATGGTGTAAGAAAGCCATCGTTTATTCCTTCTTTTAATGAATAAATATACACAGGTTCACCAAAATATTTATAGGTATCGGTATTGTCTTTTCGCTTTGGTGTGGCAGTTAAACCAAGTTGTACTGCAGGCGAAAAATATTCTAAAATACTTCTCCAATTGCCTTCATCATTGGCACCACCTCTGTGGCACTCATCTATAATAATAAAATCAAAATAATCAGTAGGGTACTCTCCAAAGTTTGGCACATTATCTCCCGTCATAAAGGTTTGAAAAATCGTAAAAAATAAATTGCCATTGGTTGGCACACGCACTTTATTTTTTGTAAGGTTGGTTATAAAAGTATTTACTTCTACTGTTTTTCCATCTTCGTTCAAATCTCTTATTGCTTTTGGACTTATACGCACCAGTGCATCATCTGCAAAGGCACTATATTTTGTAAACTCGCCAAATGCTTGATTGGACAATACATTTCTATCTGCCAAAAAAAGTATTCTTGGTCTGCGGCTACTATCCCATTTCAAATTCCAACGTGTTTGAAATAGTTTCCACGCTATATGAAATGCTATTGTTGTTTTTCCTGTACCTGTAGCAAGTGTTAAAAGTATTCTGTTCTTTTTGTTTGCTACTGCTTCCAACACATTGTTTACCGCTATTTCTTGGTAAAACCTTGGTGGTTTTGTGCCACCTATATTTTCAAAGGGCACTTCATTAAATTTATCTCTCCAATTGTTTTCTACGTCAAATACTTTATTCCACAATACTTCAGGTGTGGGGTATTCATCTACCAATCTTTCTGCCCCTGTCTTCAAATTTATTTCATAAATCTCTTTGCCATTTGTGGCAAAAGTAAAATCCAGTTGCAGTTTTTCTGCATACAATTTTGCTTGCATTACCCCTTCACCCACTTCGCATTCATTGCTCTTGGCTTCTATTACGGCAAGCTTTATTCCCTTGTACACAAGCACATAATCTGCAGTAAGTTTTTTTGCTCGGCCACCACCAGTTTGTATTTTGCCCTCAGTTATGTTGTGCTCACGCATTATACGTGAGTGCTCTACTACATTCCATCCACAATTTTTTAAAATCGGGTCTATCAGCTCTGCTCTAGTTTCAGCTTCATTCATATTTTTTCTTTACTCTTTCAAGTTGTGCTTTGCACTGCGTTAAAAAAAATTACGCTATCAAAATAAAATTCATTTATTTTTTTTAATCCCAAACATATCGTTCATCATACTCCACGTTATATTTTTTTAAAAATGCCCTAAACTCATCTTGAAATGTTTTTTTCTTTTTATCATGATGCGCATGTTGATTGGCAATATATGCTATCACGGTATCTACTTGGCTAGGGTTTACAGAAAATGCACCGTATCCATCTTGCCAATAAAAATTCTTTAAAGATTCATCTTTTGTTTTCATCCATTTAGATGAATGCGATTTTACTTCTTCTAATAATTTCATCAATGCAATTTTTTTAGACAACATACAAAGTATATGTACATGGTCTGTATATCCACCAATTTTTATAGGTTGGCATTCCAAAGCATTACAAATGCTGCCCATGTAACTATGCAACTCATCTTCGTAAGGCGGATAAATAAGCTCTTGACGATGCTTTGTGCTAAACACAATATGAATATAATTTTTTACAAGAGATTGTCCCATATATAAATTATTTAGTTTGATAAACAGGAATAAAGCCAAAGCCCTGAAAGGGCATTATACCTAAACGAAGTGGCGAAGCCTTTCTTTGTTAATGCCACGAAGCCCACCACATACAAGCCCTGAAAGGGCGTTATCTTCTAGTGAGGTGGCAACGCCCCTCGCTAATAGGGCGAAGCCTACAATACCCCCAAGCCCTGAAAGGGCGAAATACCCCAACGAAGCGGCGAAGCCCTTCGTTATTAATGTAACAAACCCCAAGCCACCAAGCCCTGAAAGGGCGTTATCTTCTAGCGAGGCGGCAACGCCCCTCGCTACATTATACATACAATGGCAAAGCCATGTATGTATAAAAAATTAACCCACAAACCAATATACCACAACAATAAAGATAGTATATTTTATAAATTTTGCATCACATGTGCGTTAGCTTTATTTTATGGATATTCTATTACGCCCTTTCAGGGCTTGTTTACCTATTATCTTTGTTAGCGATGGGCGTTGCCCAATGCTAATTAATTTCGCCCTTTCAGGGCTCTTCCTATTATTTACGCCTTAGCGAGGGGCGTTGCCCAACGCTAGAATATACCGCCCTTTCAGGGCTCTACCTATTATATATTCCTCCTTAGCAATATGCGTTGCACATTGCTAAGGTATTATCGCCCTTTCAGGGCTTGTACATTTTTATTGCTGATGTACATTACCAACCATTACAATATCCTTATTGCTTTACAACTCTCCTTTAAATGCCTTCTCCAAAATACTCTTCTTCAACTCCTCCAAATCATTTATTTTTTGTTTGTAAATGGATTCTAGTTTTTTTGTTTCGGTGGAAAGAGTGTCTAGTTTTTTTACGATGGATTGTTGTTTCTTGACAGGTGGAAATGGGAACAATTCATTTTCAAAAGTACCCATATTAATATTTGCTTGAGCACTTCCTTTGCCTAATGCTTGTATTCTAACCTTAAATGATTGCAATAAATATTCAACAAAATCTCTATCCGCAAATTTTTCATTTACTTCAATACCAATAACACTATCAGGAAAGCAGGCATCAAAAGATAAAACGCCTGTTTCAGCAATATTTGCAGCAATTGTTATACAGATTGTGCCAGCTTTCCAAAGCTTACTTTGCGCAAGTCCAACTTCATTATATGTTTGAGTGTATTCAGTAACATAATGATTACAATTTCTTATATCGCCAGTTTGAATAAAAGGATAATCTCCTCCATAAAGCCCCGCATAATTTCTAGGACGATGTTTTGATTTTCCTCTTCCAAATGTTTTTGAAATTTGTGCCAATGTTTTCTCCTCCCATCCTTCTCCCTTCTCTGTAAAAACC
>JANOZW010000157.1:0-1915 GCA_031429575.1 Ferruginibacter sp. | reverse complement strand
AAACAGCGATTGCAAATTTTGGTGCAATAAAACATAAACTAGCAGAATGTGCTACACGTATATGGGTGAGTGAAAGCGCACTATACCGTACTAGCAAGTGGATTGATGATAAAGAAAATGAATTGGAAGCAGCTGGTAAATCTTACGCAGAAGCGCACCTTGGTGCAGCAGAAGAATTTGCCATAGAATGTGCAATGCTAAAAGTAGATGGTAGTGAAGTGTTGGATTTGATAGTGGACGAAGGTGTGCAAATACACGGTGGTAACGGGTTTAGCGATGAGTATATGATCAGTCGTGCATACAGAGATAGTAGAATAAACAGAATTTATGAAGGTACAAATGAAATAAATCGTTTGCTTACGGTAGATATGATGATGAAGCGTGCAATGAAAGGGAAGCTTGATTTGATGGGGCCAGCCATGGCAGTGAGCAAAGAACTAATGAGCATTCCTGAATTTGGTAATGATGACGAAACACCCTTTGCTACAGAGAAAAAAGCAGTATTGCAAATGAAGAAAGCGATACTGATGGTAGCTGGTGCAGCAGTACAAAAGCTAATGATGGGCTTGAGCGATGAGCAAGAAATATTAATGAATGTAGCAGATATGGCTATTGCTACTTTTAATGCAGAAAGTGCATTGTTACGTGTTATAAAAATGACAGACAAGCAAGGTGAAGCAGCAGTGAGCATACAAAAAGATATGATGCATGTTTACCTAAACGATGCAGTAGATGCAGTAAACAAAGCTGGTAAAGAAGCCATTAATGCTTTTGCAGATGGTGATGAGCAACGCATGATGTTGCTTGGCTTGAAACGCTTTACAAAAATGGCGCCATTTAATAGCAAAGAAGCTAGAAGGCGCATTGCGGCTAAGTTATGTGCGGATGGGAAGTATGCGTATTAAAGATCGTAATTAAATATTCTTATCACCGAGAAATGTATAAACACATTTCTCGGTTTTTTTTATAGTAAACTTACATACTATTATACTCACAAGAAATGTATTAACTAAAATATTTTAGTATACACTGCGTCGAATAAAATTGTTTATTTTCAAAAGAGATGATATCTTTTTAAAAAGATGTTATTTCTAAATATGCAGCCTAGAATATATTTTGTACATTCTTGAAGAATCATATTTAAAATAGCAATAATTACTAAATACTGCATATAATCATTAATTTTATACCCTAAATAAAATTATTATATGTTCAAACTTTACAGAGTACTAATGCAAATTTGTATTATGCTTTCTTTAAGCATAGCTGCTTTTGCACAACAATCAAAAGATTATTCCATACTACTAAACTCAGGAAAGTTTATGCCTGTTGAAAATAGCAAATCGCTTAAAAACGCTGATGCTATATTTCAAAAAAGCCTTTTTGGTAATACGCATTACCTAGTTATTCAATTTACGAGCTTGCCTACAGAACAAGAAAAGAAGGAGTTGCTAGGTAATGGTATAAAGCTACTTGATTATTTACCTAACAATGCTTATACAGCTTCTGTATCTCAAAACGCTGCTAAGAGCAGTATGAACAATAGCAATATTAGGAGCGTATTTCAATTGTCTGATGCGCAAAAAACAATGGCTCCTTTTTTAAAAGGTAAATTTCCTGTGCATGCTGTAAAAGCTAGTGGCACAGTAGATCTTACTATAACTACTTATGACAAATTATCTTTAAAAGAGGTACAGGCTGCTTTTAAAAACCTTCGTATAAAAGTATTGGCTGATTTACCTATGTTTAAAAATTTTACCATTCGCATACCTCAGCAAAATTTTAAGAAATTAGTAGGCTTGCCTTTTGTGCAGTGGGTAGAAGCAATAGACCCTCCAAATGTATTGGAAAACTTATTGGGTAGAAGTTTGCACAGGGTTAATGTATTGAATGATGGTATAAGAAACTTAAAAGG
>JANOZW010000156.1:0-3218 GCA_031429575.1 Ferruginibacter sp. | reverse complement strand
GGCAAGCGAAACTATTTCTATCGCATTAAAAAAAGCAGATAACAATTTAGCAGATGTAATAGTGGTAGGATATGGTACACAAAAGAAAGCCAATTTAACGGGCTCAATTGTTACCATAAAAAATGAAGATTTGTTGAAGAGGCAAGTAGCTAGTACAAGTAATTTATTGCAAGGTATTGCGCCAGGTGTTTCTGTACAACAACAATCTGGTAAGCCAGGCGGCGATGGCGCAAATATTAGAATAAGAGGAATTGGATCTATAAATGCAGGAACTTTTCCATTAATATTGGTTGATAATGTAGAAATGAGCATCGATGCTATTGACCCAAATGTGATTGATAATATTACTGTTTTAAAAGATGCTGCTTCTACAGCAATATTTGGCGCAAGAGCAGCAAATGGTGTTATATTGATAACAACAAAGAGAGCAAAGAAAGGAACTGTTGTTTCTTACAATGCCTTTTTTACACAACAACGTGCTACAAACTTGCCAAATAAAGTTTCTCCAGTTGAGCACATGGAACTATTTAATGAGGCAAGATTCAACTCTGCACCAACTGTTGCACCACCTTTTTCTGCTGATACAATTAGAGCCTATAGAAATAATGCTCCCGATAATTATAAATTTTTTAATACAGACTGGATTGCAGATGTATTAACAAATACCGGTTTAATGCAGAATCATAATATTAGCCTTTCTTCCGCCTCAGATAAAATTAGTTTGTTTGCGAGTGGTACTTATCTAACACAACAAGGGCTTACACCAAATACATACTTTAAAAAATATGATTTTAGAATAAACACCGATATAAAAGTAAATGATAAAGTAACTGTAAAGGGAGATATTGTTTATAATAAATCAGAAGTAAACGATCCTCCTGCAACTTCCGAATTTATTATAAGGCAAGCAATTGGTATTGCAACAATAGGTGCAGGAAAATTTAGCGATGGAAAGTACGGAACAGCCAATCAATCAGTGTTAAGAAATCCAATTGGGCAAGCGGAAGCAAATGGTTTTAATAATAGCAATACGCCAAGCTTAATTTTAAAAGGTAGTATCATTTATAAGCCAATTAAGGAATTAGAGTTTGAAGCATTCGTTGCCAACAATACTTTTAATGTAAATAGAAAAATATTTAATAAACAGTATGATATTTATGAGCCTAATTATTTAACAAGTACTTTACCTCTAAAATCTAAAACTGGTGCAACCGGAATAAGTGAATCATACAGTAATGGTAAGAGAAATAATTATAACATTCAGGGAACATTTTCTACTAGTATTTTAAAACATAAATTCAAAGTATTAACTGGTTTTCAAGCAGAGGAATTTAAATCAACTGGTATTACGGCATCTCGTGATAGCCTTATAAACAATGATCCTTATTTGAACAATGCGATAGCGCTGGTAAGAGGAGCATCAGGAGGTATTTCAGAAGGTAATTTGGCAAGTGTATTTGGTAGAATAAATTATAGTTTTGCCGATAAATATTTATTAGAAATCAATGGTAGATATGATGGATCATCTCGTTTTAGTCAAGCTAGAGGTCATCAAACAGGTTTTTTTCCTTCTTTTTCTGCGGGTTGGTTAGTAAGTGAAGAAGGGTTTTTTGAGAATATAAAATCGACGATAAATTTTCTAAAATTTAGAGTTTCATCTGGTACATTGGGTAATCAAAATGTAGGTGGTTTTTATCCATTTGCATCTACTTTTCAAGCAAGCCAGAATTATTATTTTGGAGGAGTTAATACTGCAGGTTATGCTATTAATACAGCTTCTAATCCTGATGTAACTTGGGAAAAATCTATTCAATCTAATTTTGGTGTTGATATGGCGTTATTTAAAAATAAATTAACCATAACAGCAGATATTTTTAAGAGAAAATTAAAAGATATGTTATTGACTGTGCCTATTCCAATATTAACGGGGCAAGCGTCTCCTTTAGTAAATGCTGGTGGAATGGAAAATAAAGGTTGGGAACTAGCTGTTACATATCGCAATAATGTTAGAGGATTTAAATATGATGTTACTGCAAATATAACAGATGTAAAAAATAATGTTACCGATTTGTTTAATCAAGAATTAGTAAACGGCTTATTTGTATCTAGAGTAGGTAGTCCATTAAATTCTTATTATGGGTTGCTAAGTGATGGTTTATTTCAATCAGATGCTGAAGTAGCTGCAGCGCCTACACATTCAGCCACTACAAAGGCTGGAGATATCCGTTATAAGGATATTAGTGGTCCTTTAGGAAAACCAGATGGTAAAATTGATAATAATGATAGAACAATTTTAGGAAATAATTTTCCTAGATATGAGTATAGTTTTAATATCAATACGTCTTGGAATGGATTTGATTTAAATCTGTTTTTTCAAGGTGTGGGTAAAAGACAAACGTATTTAAGTGGTACAGGTGCTTGGGCATTTTCTTCTGCAGATTTTATTGCTACAGCATATAAAATACATTTAGATAGATGGACACCATCTAACCCTGGCGCTAGTTATCCTCGTTTAACGGATGGTACTGGTATTAATTTTAACAATAGTGATTATTGGATGAAAGATGGAAAATACTTGCGCTTAAAGAATTTGGCTATTGGGTATTCTTTACCAACCAGTACATTCAAAAAATTAAAAGTGCGACAAATTCGTTTTTATGTAAGTGGGCAAAATTTAGTTACATGGGATAATTATCCAGATGGATTTGATGTAGAAAAAAATGAGCAGAATGGAGAGTTTTATCCAATTATGAGAACAACAACAGTTGGTGTAAACATTCGATTTTAAAATTTTAAAATTAAAAAATTATGAAAAAGATAATAATGATAAGCGCTGTTGCAATAATGGCTCTTACAAGTTGTAAAAAATTTCTTGATAAAGCACCTTTAGCCGAACCGGCAGAAAATACTTTTTTGTCAACTGCTGCAGAGGTGGACTTAGCATTAACAGGTGTGTACAGCAGTAGTTATTGGACAGAAGCAAACCTGCCTGTACAATGCCGCTTTGATACTTATACAGATATTGGTGTAGAGCGTACATCAGGTTTTGCCGGTGGCACATTTGATGCTGCCAATGGTACCATACAAAATTATTATTCCTACATGTATAAAACGGTAAGCCGTGCCAATGTAATGCTTAATGGAATGACAAAAGCAAAAGAATCTATGCCTGCTGCAATTTATAACCGTGCAGAAGCAGAAGCAAAAGTATTAAGAGC
>JANOZW010000155.1:0-7681 GCA_031429575.1 Ferruginibacter sp. | reverse complement strand
GCCGCAAATAAGTATAGCGTATGATAGAAATAGAATGGCAGGCTATGGATTAAATGTAGAAGATGTGAACCAGGTAATTACAACAGCATTTGCAGGGCAGGTAGCAGGACAAGTTTTTGAAAATGAAAGAAAGTTTGATTTAGTTGTTCGTTTAGATAGCACTTACCGTTCTTCATTAGATGATGTAAACAATTTGTTTATTCCTACAAATAATGGTTTGCAAATTCCGCTATCGCAAATAGCCAATGTATCGTACAAACTAGGGCCTGCACAAATAAGTAGAGAAGATGGTAAACGCAGGGTGTATGTATCTTTCAACGTAAATGGGAGAGATGTACAAACTGTGGTAGAAGATATACAAGAAAAATTGGCAAAAGATGTAAAGCTACCTGCGGGATATTATTTTACCTATGGCGGTACGTTTGAAAACCTACAACAAGCATCTAAACGATTGATGATAGCAGTACCACTTTCGTTGTTGTTAATTTTTATGTTATTGTATTTTACATTCCGTTCTTTTAAACAAGCAGGGTTGATATTTACTGCTATTCCCATGAGTGCTATTGGTGGCGTATTTGCATTATTATTAAGGGGAATGCCATTTAGTATTTCTGCAGGCATTGGTTTTATTGCTTTGTTTGGTGTGGCGGTTTTAAATGGCATTGTGCTCATAGGTACTTTTAACCAACTAGATAAAGAAGGATGGACAGATGTAATAAAACGTGTAAAAGAAGGTACAAAAATAAGATTGCGGCCAGTGCTTATGACTGCTATGGTGGCCAGTTTGGGTTTTTTGCCTATGGCACTTAGTGGTAGTGCAGGAGCGGAAGTGCAAAAGCCGTTAGCAACTGTTGTAATTGGCGGTTTAATAACGGCAACTTTTCTTACACTGTTTATTTTGCCTTTGCTCTATATTATTTTTGATTCAAAAATTTCATTTAAAAGAAAACCTACAATGGAAAAAGTTATAACAATTGTTTTATTATTTTTTACTTTTCAAATAAGTAAAGCTCAGCAAGCAAAAAAAATATCCATTGACGAAGCAATAAGCATTGCATCAAAAAACAACGAAGCTTTAAAAGCTAATAATTTTGATATACTTGCTGCAAAAAGTTTAACAAAAACTGCATTTGAAATGCCAAAGCTAGAAGCCAATGCGCTGCTTGGACAATACAATAGCATACAGCAAGATCGAGGTTTTGGTTTATCGCAAACCATTCCTTTTCCCACTTTGTTTGGCGCCAAAAAACAATTGTTACAAGCAGAAGTAAAAAGCAAAGAATGGCAACAACAAATAAGCATCAACCAATTAAAAAATGATATACATACATATTATTATCAACTAATGTATTTGCAACACAATAAAGTAAAGTTGCAATACCTAGACAGTTTGTATGTAGATTTTGTGAAAGCTGCAACACTACGCTACACAACAGGCGAAACAAAAAAGCTAGAGCAAATAACTGCAGAAACAAAACGTGGAGAAATACGATTGTTGTTTTTGCAAAATGAAACCTACATAAATGCTGCCTATCAAAATTTAAAAACATTGATGAATAGCAATGATGATTTTGAAATTGTAACGACCGATACATATGAGCCATTGCAAGTAAGTGCATTGTACGATAGTGCTACTATCGCTAATCATCCAAGCATAAAAGCTTTGTACCAAGAAGCTATTATCGCAGAAAAAAATAGTAAAGTAGAAAGTGCAAATGGTTTGCCCGATTTTAAAATTGGTTACAATAATCAATCTTTAATAGGGATACAAAATGTAAATGGTGTAGACAAATATTTTGATAAAAGCAATCGTTTTCAATCTGTAAATATTGGGATAGCCATACCGTTGTTTTCTTTTAAAGCAACAAGGGGCAAAGTACAATCGTACAAATACCAACAGCGTGCAGCAGAGGCAAATGCTACACAACAACAAAAAGTATTGAGTACACAATTGCAAAATGCTTTACTACAATATGAGCAAGATGTGGCGCAATACAATTACTATGTAAAGCAAGCTGTGCCTAGTGCTACAGAAATTGCAAAAGCAGGTAAGCTTGGTTTTAAAACTGGCGATACCAATTATGTAGAGTACTTATTTTCTTTACAAACAGCAACCGATATTGAGTTAAAATATTTACAGGCTATACAGCAGGTAAACCAATCGGTAATTACAATAAACTATCTTATAAATAAATAAAATTGGAAAAATGAGGAAGGAAAAAAGTTGGCAAAAAGCAGTCTGCAAAAAGAAATGGATAAAAGGCAATATGGTAATACATTTTGTAGCAATATTTTTTTTAACGGCCTGCAATAATAAAAAAGAAACTCCTGCACCTGCAACTCCTGTGGCAACTGAAACAACCAAAGCAGCAGCAAAAGTTGAAGAGAGCCATGAAGAGGTAACTCCTACCATTGCAACACTTACAGAAGAGCAAATAAAAACAGTTGGCATACAATATGGCACAATTGAAAATAAACAATTAACGGCTACCATAAAAGTAAACGGTAATTTAAAAGTGCCTAATAACAATAAAGCCAATGTGACTTCTTTGTATGGTGGTGCTATAAAATCTATACATGTGCAAGTGGGTAGTTATGTAAGAAAGGGCCAATTAATAGCTATTATTGCAAACCCTCAGTTTATACAATTGCAAGAAGAATATTTGCAAATAAAAACACAAACTGGACTCGGTAGTGCCGATGCTACAAGTGTGGTTACCAGTCCTCAGTATGGAAGCATACAAGAAGAACTAAGAACCATTGAGCCAAAACTAAAAATGGCAGAACTTGAAGTAGCGAGGCAAACAGAATTGAATGAAGGTAATGCAGGTGCATTGAAAAATTTGCAACAAGCAAGAACGGATGTAGCGGTTTTAAAATCTCGTAGAATTGTATTGCAAGGGCAGCAAAATGCTTTTGGTAAAACCACCAACGCATCTACCCTTACAAGAAAAAAATCAATTGAAACACAATTGCAATTAATGGGTATAAATCCTAGTAGTGTAAGCAATGGAAATCTACGTTCTACCTTGTCTGTATTGAGCCCTATAAGTGGTACGGTTAGTAATGTATTTTCAAAAATTGGTAGCTATGTAGATGTGTCATCGCCCGTGGCAGAGATAGTAGATAATGGGCAATTACATGTAGATTTGAATGTGTTTGAAAAAGATTTGCCTATGCTTAAAGTAGGGCAAACAATTCATTTTACATTAACCAATAACCCAACAGTAGAATACGATGCATTGGTATATAGCATTGGTAGTGCTTTTGAAAACGAAAGCAAAACTGTGCCTGTGCATTGTACCGTAAAAGGAAATAAAAGTGGTTTGATAGATGGTATGAATATTACAGCTATTGTAAGTTTGAATGATGTAATAACCGCCGCAGTGCCTAACGACGCTATTGTGGAAGCAGATGGTAAAACATACATTTTTGTGGTAACAGATAAAAAGCCCGTAGACCATCAAGGCAAAACTGAAGCAAGTAAGGAAGAAAAACCTGCTGTAGGTTCTGTAAATTTTGAGAAGTTAGAAATTGTAAAGGGTGTATCCAATATCGGGTATACAAGTGTAAGTTTTGTAACAGATATACCCAATGCCGCCGCTGCTAAAATTGTAACAAAAGGTGGATTTTTTATAAATGCAAAATTGACAAATACTGAGAGTGACCATTAAATAAAATAATTTATGCAACATTTTTTAAGAATTTATTTTCCTATTTATTTGCTACTTTATTTGTTAGTAGCTTTTGTAATACCGAGTTATAGAACCTATAAAAAAACAGGCATTAATCCCATTGCTTTTGGAGAGAAAGATAATACACATGATTATATTGGGTTTATAATGAAAATTTTAATTGGACTTTTATTTTTAGCAGTACTGCTTTACTCATTTGGGGATAGGTTTTATTTTTATGCATCTGCAATCACGTTTTTAGAAAATTATTATTTGCAAATTGTTGGTTTGGTAATTATACATGTTTCTCTTTTTTGGATAATGATAGCGCAATTTCAAATGAGCACAAGTTGGCGTATTGGTATTGATGAAGTAAATAAAACAGCCCTTAAAACCGCAGGTATTTTTGGGATAAGTCGTAATCCCATTTTTCTAGGTATGATGCTAAGCGTAGTAGGGGTATTTTTTATTTTACCAAATGCACTTACATTTTTTCTTACATTCTGCACTTATTTTGTTATTCAAATCCAAATAAGATTAGAAGAAGCTTTTTTAGAAAAACAACATGGGGTTAGTTATTTGGATTATAAGAAAAAAGTAAAGAGGTTAATTTAATAAACATGAGCACCACATTGATGCTCATGTTTATTTTAATCTTATAAATTAAATATCAATTTCAAACTTACATTTCTCCCCATATTAAAAACACCATTTCTATTTGTTGCCAAGTTTGTTGGTGCGTATTTCAATCTGCTTAAATGACTTTGGTAAGATATGTTTGCTAAGTTTTCTGCACTAAAATATATGCTCATAAAATTAGCTTTTTTGTATGCTTTTATATTTGCACCAAAACCTGCACTCAATAAGTTGTATGCAGGTGTAGCCGTTTCGGTTTCATAAGCACTGTAAATATTATTTTGTTTGAAAAAATAATCTACACCCAATTTAAAGTACGCATTGGTTATTTTTTTACCTATAGTTTTAAATGCAGCTTTTAGCTCACCTCTATACTTTGCTGCAGGTATAAAGGGCAAATATTTTGTACTGTCGGGTTGGTTGCGTTGCGTAGCTTGCACATACGAAAAAGAATTTTCTATATGCAACCAATCTAATGGATGGGGATGGTAATCCATAAAAAATTCTCCGCCCAATAATGTTGCGGTGCCTTGCGTAAATTTAAAAGATGGCGCAGGGTCTGTTGGGTCAATGATGACATCGTTACCACTTGCATCTACCAATTTTTGTACATATATGTAATTAGAAATAATATTTACAAATGGGGTTAGTTCAAAAGTAAGGTGTTCCGCATTTCTAAAATAAGCAATATCTATTTGATGACTAATTTCTGATTGCAAATTTTCTGTACCTACTTCATATCTAAAAGTGCCTTCATGCCTGCCGTTAGAAGCTATTTCAGAAATATTAGGCGCTCTAAAACCTCTTGAAACATTAAATTTTAAGGTAGATTTTTTATTGAGTAAATAAGATAAACCTACACTGCCTGAAATGGCATGATAGTTTCTTTTTATAGCATTAAATTTTAAAGAGGTTGTAGCATCTTCTATCAAAGTAGGTTTTCCTACGCTATCCAATATTAATTTTTTAGTATTAATATTTCTATTATCAAAACGTACACCTGCTGCTACAATTAGTTTATCATTAAATGTTTTTTGCGAAAATAAAAATGCACCAATATCAAATAGTTTATAAGCAGGTATTAAAAATTCTAGTCCCCTGTTGGTATTCGATTGCGCCATACCACCAATACCATAAGATGTTTCCCATCCCTTATACATTTCAGCATTGTATCTAATATTATAATTAAATGTATTTAAATCAAAATACAGGGCAATATCTTTTGCTGCAGTTACATCACCAAATTCTTTTCTTTTATTATTTTGAAAACCAATATCTGCATGTAATGTTCCTTTGCTTAAAATAAAGTAATTATTTGCGGTTGCTCTTATATGATTTATTGTCTGGTGTGGGTATCCAATTTTATATCCTTTCAAATCTTCGTCAGTAGCTGTTTTTTCTGTACCATCTTTTTGCAAAAAAATAAATTTTCCAGTACTATCTCTATCACCTTCTACAAGGTTTAGCGTATTGTTAAATGTATTTAACTGTACATGGCTATGCCCCCATTTTTTATTTATTCCTACAAATATATTTCCATCGTATTCTTTAAACCCTGAGTTAAATACTTTTCCATCATAGCTATTTTTATAATTTCCTGCATATTTATTCGTAAATCTTGCTAGCCATTGCAACCCTTTTTTATTACCTCCATTGGCTATGGAGTAAGCTAGTAAATTATTATTACTTTGAAAATTTGTACTTAACTGTGTAGTTACCTCGCCTAAATTTGGAGCCTTTGGGGCTATGAAATTTATAACACCAGCAATGCCATCACTCCCATACATTAGGCTACCAGGCCCTTTCACAATTTCTATTTTTTCTACAGCATATTCATCTATTTCTATGCCATGCTCATCTCCCCACTGTTGTCCTTCCTGCCTTATACCATTGTTTAAGGTTATTACCCTGTTATATCCAAGCCCACGTATAATGGGTTTTGATATAGATGCGCCTGTTGTTATTTGATTTACACCAGGTATGTTTTTTAGTGCATCTATCAAATTGGTAGATGCTTGTTGGTTTAAAGCATCCTTATTTATTGCTTTTATAATGATGGGGCTTCTTCTTAATTCTGTAGCACGGGTTACTGCCGTTACTACTACTTCGTTTAATTCTGCCACTGCTGCTTCTAAAGAAAAATTTATAATTTTATCCTGCTGCAAAACTATTTTTTCAATAATAGATTTATAACCAATTAAACTTATTTCTACAATGTATGTTCCTGCTTTTATATTTTGAAAAGTAAAATCTCCATTTTTATTTGTGCCAACGCCCAACTTTAAATCATTCATATATACAGATACACCAGATAAGTTTTCGTTTGTTTTGCTATCTTTTATATTGCCCGATATTTTAAATTGTGCTATACTGCTTTTTGTTGCAATAATACCAGCAAGTATTATTGCTATATATTTCATCCGCATGGTTAATGTTTTTTAAATAAATAAAGTACACTTTGTGGATTGCCCATTCTCTGAAAAAAATAGGGCAAGTTGTGTAGATAAGTAAATTGAAAAAAATTAAACCGTTGGTGGCCCTTTGTTACAAAGTGTAAGAACGAATGAGTAAGAATATAGAATATTATCAGTACAATATTTTATACTGAAATTATTTTTTTGAAAGTTGTAAAATATGTCAACAGTATTGTGCGGCGTATTCAAATGAGTATCGCACAAAGAACATTTTTCTATTTGTTTGCTTACATGTGTGCTATGCTCACAATCGCCGTCCACTGCACCATAGTAAATTTTCTTTTCACATGCAGTAGCTTTTTCTAAAGCTACTACCACATTTTCATGCTTGTGAAATAAGTACACAGGTATATTGCTTGTTAAATAAACAAGCAATAAAATGAAAGCCCTTAATTGTATGGTTTTACTTTTTAGCATTCTACAGTATGCAACATTGTTGCAAATGTAAGAGAATATATGCCACCACAGTACATTTTATATCGATATTTTTCATAAGGCCTATCATAATTTAAGCCCAAAAAGAATTTTTACCTATATTATTATACTATTTTTGCAGCATGAAATTGCTCACACTATTGTTCAACATGTATCTATTGGTATTGCCTTGTTTGCCATGTAGTGCTATGGATAAGTGTGAAGATGAAATTACTACTTGTGCGTCTGTGCAAGTAGAAGATGATTGTTGCTCTACAGAAGATGACGCAGATCATGAAGAAAAGAAAGATAATTGTACGCCGTTTTGTCATTGCGATTGTTGCATTACTTCCTTCTATTATCAATTAAATAGTAAAGAAAAAGTATTTGCAAAAAATTATACTACACAAAAATTTGCTTTATTAGATGAAGTGTTTATCTCTAATAAAATAAATATCATTTGGCAACCTCCCAAGTTTTAAA
>JANOZW010000154.1:0-11857 GCA_031429575.1 Ferruginibacter sp. | reverse complement strand
TGTGGTATGTTATCAGGATGATTTTTTAAGCTATACTCAATTGTTTCGTTTCTCTGATGAAGAACGATATGAAGAGATTAAAGAAGATTTAACTAATCTATTAAACCTTGGCTTACAAATTAGACAGTATTACTACCGATGGTCATAAAGCAACCTTAAAAGCTAGTAGAGCAGTGATGCCAAAAGTTTTAATTCAAAGATGTTTGGTGCATATACAAAGAATATGCCTGTTGTGGCTTACAGCCAACTCTACATCCGAAGCAAGTAAAGAATTGAGGGCATTAGCAGTACACATTCATTTAATTAAAACCCAGAATGATAAAAGTATTTTATTAATCAATTAAAATAATGGTAGATAAAGCATAAAAGTTTTTAAGTGAAAATCCTATAAAATTGAAACAGGAAGATATTGGTATAAACCTAAGTTTTTAAGGCATTCTTTTGTTACAATAAAAAAAGCTTTGACCAATATCTTTTGGTAGTTAGATAATGGGAAAATTCCAAAAACAACTAATGGCATAGAATCCTTTCAAATGATACAGCCCTCCTTCGTATTTTTTATAGTTATATTCTTATTTGTTTTCTAAAGAAATTACAATCAAATCCATACCTTCTAATGGTATGCAACCTAAAAGTGGTTCAGTATTGCTCGGTAATACAAATGCATCTGTAGAAGATGTTCTATTACCAAAACGTATTTTTATTCCGCCTATTTTCTACTTCTTTTGTATTTCCATCCGCAAGCCCCACCTTTATCATTTCCCTTTTTATCAATCATAATTGGTCTCTAATTTCTTGATTTATACTTAGTCTTATCGCACCCGTATCTACTAAAATTTTTCCTGTCCAACGACGAATTTCATTTGAAGAAATTTCACCATCTTCATTTTTATATTCACAATACTTCATGCTGATTTATTAATTCTATTGTTGCTTATGTTAAACCCATTTATACCTGTTTTTGTAAGTTACTTTTTTATAGATAAATTATATTAAAAAATACCCCCGAATTTCTTCGAGGGTAAAAAATATAAAATCAATCCTTTGTGTGTTTATTTTCTTTGTCGCTTTATGGGAAACTTATTACTTCTTTGTAACCCTAATATCAATCCTTCTATTTTGCGCCATGTGTTCTTTAGTATCATTAGCAGCAACAGGATGTTGAGGGCCATAACCTTCTGCCTCAACTCTATCAGCAGCAATACCAAGTTTAACCAACGCAGCTTTTGCTGCTTCAGCTCTTTGTTTGCTAAGCGTTACATTCTTTGTGCTATCACCAGAATTATCTGTATAACCACCCATTTTCACACTCATGTTATTATAGCAAGTAAGCATGGTTGCAAGCGTTTCCAATGTTTTTTCAGAACCAGCTTTTAATTTGCTGCTACCGTTTTCAAAGTAAACATTTTCCAATGTGTACCAGTCTGTTTTACCCAACATGCTCGTATCGTCTGCCTTTATTTTTTCGTGTAGTCTAAATAAATCGCTGCCTGTTGCTAAAGTAATTTTAGCATCATTGGGTAAGTCAATAACTTGCGGCGCTCCCAATTCATATTCAAAATCACCGGCAGCGTTTACAGTACCTTTCGCAGGAGCAGCAGTTGTAGCAGCACCTTCAGTAGCTTTAGCATCTGCTAATAAATCTGCTGTTTCAGCATTTTCAGCTTTAGGTGCATTCAAATTAATAGCGGCCTTATTTAAAATTTCAATAGTTTCCATTCTTCTACTTTGAATTTTTTCAGCATGTATTTTTGCAAGTGTAGGAGCAATTACCAAACTCACAATACTCATCAATTTAATCAAGATATTCATTGTTGGTCCAGAGGTATCTTTAAAAGGATCACCTACAGTATCACCAGTTACAGAAGCCTTGTGTGGTTCTGATTTTTTGTAATACATTTCACCATTTATTTCTACACCTTTTTCAAAAGATTTTTTAGCATTATCCCATGCACCACCAGCGTTGTTTTGAAATATTCCCATCAACACACCACAAACGGTAGCGCCTGCTAAGAAACCACCCAACACTTCTGGGCCAAAAACAAAACCAATAATTAATGGAGATAAAATAGCAATAGCACCCGGCAACATCATTTTCTTTAACGATGCTTCTGTAGATATAGCTACACATTTATCGTACTCAGGTTTGCCTGTACCTTCCATAATACCAGGTATAGTGCGAAACTGACGACGAACTTCTTCTACCATTGCCATAGCAGCTTCACCCACGGCTTTAATAGCCAACGATGAAAATATAAACGGAATCATACCACCTACAAATAAACCTGCCAATACATCTGCATGATAAATATCTATACCATCTATTTTTGCAATACCTACAAAGGCAGCAAACAGAGCCAACGCCGTCAATGCCGCAGAAGCTATCGCAAAACCTTTACCAGACGCAGCAGTCGTATTGCCAACTGCATCTAGGATATCTGTTTTCTCACGCACATCAGCAGGCAACTCACTCATTTCAGCAATACCACCAGCATTATCCGCAATAGGACCAAACGCATCTATTGCCAATTGCATTGCCGTAGTAGCCATCATACCCGCAGCTGCAATAGCCACGCCGTACAACCCAGCAAAATAATAAGAACCATAAATACCAGCAGCCAGCACTAAGATAGGAAGCAATGTACTTTCCATACCCACAGCCAAACCACCAATAATGTTTGTAGCATGCCCTGTTGCACTTTGGCGAATAATACTCATCACCGGACGCTTACCCATTGCGGTGTAATATTCTGTAATAATACTCATCAATGCACCTACGATAAGGCCTACCATTATTGCACCAAAAACTTTATTAGGTGTAAAAGTAAAGCCACGTAATACCATTGTTTCAGGCATTAAAAATTGTACTAAAAAGTAACAACCAATTGCAGTCAATACCATCGAACCCCAGTTACCCATGTTCAATGCATTTTGTACTTTGTGTGTGCTCAAACCTGCGCTATCACTAATGCGTACGAAAAACGTACCAATGATAGACAATATAATTCCCATTGCAGCAATAAGCATTGGCAATAGGATAGGAGCAAATCCAGCAAAATTATCAACACCACTACTTATTGTTTCTCTACCCAATACCATTGTTGCCAAAACGGTTGCCACGTATGAACCAAATAAATCGGCACCCATACCGGCTACGTCACCTACGTTATCACCCACGTTATCTGCAATAGTTGCAGGGTTACGAGGGTCATCTTCGGGAATACCAGCTTCTACTTTACCCACAAGATCCGCACCCACATCGGCAGCTTTTGTATAAATACCACCACCCACACGAGCAAACAATGCAATAGACTCAGCGCCTAAAGAAAAGCCCGTTAATATTTCAATCGTACGCTCCATTTCTTCGCTGTTTACCGCAGCTCCAGGCGCAAAAACCATTTTTAAAATGATGTACAATCCACCCAAGCCAAGCACCGCTAAACCTGCAACACCCATACCCATTACGCTACCACCGGTAAACGAAACAGACAATGCCTTGCTCAAACTCGTACGAGCTGCTTGTGCCGTGCGTACGTTGGCTTTGGTAGCTATTTTCATACCCACAAAACCAGCAAGCGCACTAAAAAATGCACCCAATATAAATGCCAAAGCAATACTCCAATGACTACCCGAATTGCTAGCACCCATTACCCCTAAAAGCAATGCCGCCACTACTACGAAATACATTAAAATTTTGTACTCAGCCTTTAAAAACGCCATAGCGCCTTCCGCTATATAAGTGCTTATTTCTTTCATGCGGTCGTTGCCCGCATCTTGCTTAGATACCCAAGCGTACTTTACGAAAGTGTACAACAAGCCTACAATGCCCATTGCAGGTACTACGTAAATTAAATTTTCCATCATATAAATTGTATTTTTTTGGTGCGCAAAAATAGGGAAAAAGGGCTAAAAAAGGGAATTTAAGATTGAAGAAGTGAGATTTAAGATTGAAAATGCAGTTTCTTTTTTTTCAAATATGTTTAGATAGTTCAAAGTATTAGGGACTCAAGTCCCCCTTCGGGGGATTTAGGGGGCCTTGGGGCTGTGTCCTCCATACCTCTACTCCACATTTGCCAGGGCTGTCCGTAGTACTCCTCGTTCCGCCACACTGCACTGTGGGGTACTACTTCCCATCCCTCAGCCCTTCAGCGGGAGAATCTTTTTTCAGCTTTTATTGAAACGGAGATTGAAAGCGAAAGTTTCGTGGGGACACGAAACTAGGCGGAGAATAATAATTATTATCAATACGATGTAAAAATTAAATTTTTATATTGTTTTGGTTATATAATATTACTTCCCTATTTTTGTATTTTAATTAAAGCAATGAAAACATTCTACATAAATTCTAAAAGTTTAAAAGAACAATTTGAGAAAGAAGAAATAGATTCTCAAATTAAAGAAGTCAAAAAAGAAGTAAAGGTTTTTGATTTTTTGAATGATTTTGTGTTAAACATACAAAAAGATGAATTCAAAAGAAAGTTATATAAAATTAATAATCTTTTAAACAATTCATATACTCAATATTATTCGCAAATTTGTTTAGTATCAAAAGGAGAGTTTATTGAAAATAAAATAACGCTTTTGGAAAGGCTGAAAAGCTTGTCCGAAAAAATTATTCTTTCACCAATTAATGATGATATAAAAGTTTTCAATCAACTTCAAAATGAATTACAGCATTACCTTTCCAATTATGAACAATTTAGATATGGTTTTGAATGTCATTTCTATAATTCCTATTTTTCAGAAATAAAAAAAGAGCTATTATCAAAATTAAATTTGCTAAGAAGTAGATTTAGGTATTTAGTGAAAAGGACTCCTAAGAAAAATGTTATCCTTGATATTCGAATGTTATTTAGGAAGATAATTAAATTTTTATTTAAAAATATGGGTGATGAAGACAGCTTATTAAATGTTTTGAATTTTAATTTTTCAAAAATATTTAATAACTCATTAATTTATATTTTAAATGAACAAAGAACAAATGGTCCAACATTTGGAAGCTATAATTTTAGCTAACAAATCAATAAGTAAAGAACAAAAAAACGCAATAAAAAAAGCAATATCAATTATTAGCACTTCTAGTACAGTCGAACAATCTATTAAGGCTATAGAAATACTTTTAAAATTAATCGGCTTAGGGTCAAATTTTTTTTAATAATATGAATTTAGGAAAAGCAATAAAGTCAATAAGGAAAAATCAAGGTTTGAGTCAAGTTGATTTGGCAAAGTCATCTAATGTTACCCAAGCAGCATTATCTCAAATTGAAAATGGGAAAAGGCCAGGTACATCAACCTTAAAGAAAATTAGTGCAGCTTTGAATGTTCCTGAATCTTTTATATACATAGTTGGAATAGAAAAAGATGATGTGCTTCCACAAAAACAACAGTTATATGAACAGCTTTTTCCAGTAATTGAAAGTTTGGTTTTACAATTAGTGAAGGAATAATCTCATTAAGTACAAATGCTACCTTATTTAGAATTCATTTTTTGAATTTATTGATAAGGTAGCTTTTCTTTACTCGGTTAATTAATTATTACGCTCAATTGGTTTAAATCATCTTGATTAAACCAATCTCCATTAATATCTCCACTTTCTGAATCTTGCCATTCGCAAAAAATAGTGCCATTTTCATCTTTTTCTCTTTCAAGTCTTACAATCATTTTTGTATTATTCCCAATTACAAAATCGCCATTTTTAAATTTATTCATTTTTAAATTTTTGTTTGTTTGAAAATAATACACAAAACAATACAATGCAAATTGTAGAGAGTTTTTTTTAGATTTAAAATTATTAAAAATTACCGCCTCGAATTTCGTGTCCCACTAAACTTACGCTAAAATCAGCCCAAAAAAGCAAAAATATCAAATTTAACTTCTCCAAACCTTAGTTGAAAACCTTTTTTGCACATAACCCAACCTTATTACCTTATCTAATTCCACAATTAGGTAATAAGGGTTCTTTGTTTTTATAGTTGCTTTTTTCTATTAAGGTTTGCACATTAAAATAAAATCGATTAATCTCACACAGCCCTCAAATACTGCTCCGCCGTCATTACAGGAATATCAGCATGCTTATAACCTTTTAAATTTCTTGTAACAAGCATTTTTATATTATTTGCTATAGCTGTAAAATATTGTAGCGCATCTTCAAAATCTATAAAGTCTGAAGCAAGTGCAAGCTCAGTTATTTTTTCATCTACTGCCAATACTTTTACAAGTGTTTTAAATTTTAGCAATTGCTTTCTTGCTTGTGCGGCAGTAAATTGTTTGGAGAGTATATAATTCAAATTAGAAAAGGAGAGAGAGGAAACATACAGCAAAACTTTACCCTTATCCGCTAGTGAAAATAAAGTAGCAGCATGTTCGTAAAATGGTTCTCTAGCAGTAAGTAAATCTAAAATAATATCGGTATCAATAAATAGCTTATCCATTTATTGGTATTTTTTTATTAAGTAATCTGCATATTTATCTTTATGGTTATTTACATCATCTAGCTTTACAATGCCTGATAAGCTTTTTACCAAAGGTGTGATATTTTCTTGTTGCTTGTTTTTAGATACAATATTGTGCAAATAATTTTCAAATAGTTCAGATAAGCTTGTGCTGTTTTCTTTAGCGTAGTCTTTTGCTTTTTCTATTGTATTTTGGTCTAGTTTTAATGTTAATTTTGTATCCATATCATTTTATTTACGTACAAATATATTAAATTTATACGTACTTTTAATTTTTATAACTAATATTATTATTTGCAATCAAATTATTCAACTCATTTCCAGCATGCCAACCTTCACCAACCCCAACATACACCTAGCCACCTTACAAGATGCAAAACAACTTGAAACCCTATTAAACACCGCCTACAGAGGCGAAACAGCAAAACTCGGTTGGACACACGAAGCCGATTTAATAGCAGGTAATGTACGGGTGAATGAAGCAATGATAATGGAGAATTTGAATGTCAATGATTCTGTATTCTTAAAATACATACATGATAAAAATGAAATTATTGGCTGCGTAAACCTAAAACAAAATGAACAGAAATTATACCTAGGTATGTTTAGTGTACACCCAACACAACAAGGTAGTGGTATTGGTAAACATTTATTATTAGCAGCAGAGGAGCATGCAACAAATGTTGGAAGCCATTCTATTTACATGACAGTAATATCTAAAAGAAATGAACTAATAAATTGGTACAAAACCAAAGGTTACAAAGAAACAGGAGAAAGGCAGCCGTTTGTGGAAGATGCAGTTACAGGTATTCATTTACAGCAATTGGAGTTTATTATACTTGAAAAAATATTGAATTAAATTTCTTCTTGGGTTATTATTTTTTTGCTATTTCTGTTTAAGTATTCCTTATCTTTTTTCACTACTTTGCAATACATGACCTACCATTTTTCAAAAATAATAACCTCTAGACTAAAACCTCAATATGGCAATTTTATTACCAATGAGCGTTATATGGTTATTGATAATGAAGATGAAGTAGGACAATATTTTGTTACACAAAAAATGGATTATTTTAATTTTTTAAATGATGAGTTGGAAATGTATTCCATTACACATTTGCCAACTAATGGAAAAAGAATAATTACGAACGAAATAAATAATAAAGTAGTTGGACATTTTGAGCCCTGTACAAAAAAAGAGGAAGGAATCAATACTTATGGCGAAATTGTATTAAGTCAAAAAAAATACAGTTGTACTCAAATACCAATTGGAAAAGATACCACTCATAAAAGCCTAATGGTAAGTAATGATATGGAGCAGTTATTTATTAGCTCCATAGAAAAAAAAAATAAAATTGATATAGATATTGTGGAAGTATTGCACGGAACGATAGAAATGCAAACTACTAATTTGTTGTTACTATTTACAAGTATTTACTTTTTAGAAGAAATGCTTTTTATGGGCAATACCCAATGATAACTCTTTTGTACTGAATAATAATGTTTGTATTCTTCTTAATATTTTTCTAGCTCCATTGTTCCTTTTATTGTGCTCATAAAGAGTTGTAAATACCAAACCTTTTTGATGGCAAGGATTTTGCTATACATTAAGTAATTAATGTTTCAACAATGCTTATCCAACTTAAAAACCAATAAAATGAAAACTATTTTCATTGCAGTTATTTCTCTTCTTTATATAATACCATTACAGGCACAACTAAAAACCACAACCGCCATTTGCCCTACTTTTTCGGTAGATGTATTGGAAGGTATTTTAAATAATGCTGTTACTACAAAATCTACTCTGGGGCAAGTTAAAAAATTCTTTCCATGTTTTACAGAAGAAGTGGATGAAGCTACCACTACAAAATGCAGCGGAATTTTTTATGCTGATAAGGGCATTTATTTTTACACCGATAGAGGCTACATTGAAGTACGAGAAAATTTTAAAGGCAAATTAATTCCACAATTAATGGGTGTAACTCGTGGCAGTTTATTTAAAACCCTTGGGTATCCAAAAATGAAAGATGTTTCTTGGGATGCTTTTCAAACAAAATTTGGTATTTTAATTTTGTATTACAACAAAGCCAATAAAATAAACAAACTACAAATAAGCTATAAAAATACTGATACCATAAAGCTATGCGAGCAATAATACTTTTGGAAAGTTTACGTGCTACAGTTATTATTTATTTGTTCATCATCTACTAATATCAGTTTATCAAGTCTTATAATTATTCCATTATTGAGTTGTAAAAATTCTTCTTTTACTTTGGTGTAAACATCTATTATTATACCTTCCGTTTGCAAAACATTTCCATCTTCATTAGTATATGAAATTTTACAATTGGTTTTGAGTGTAGCTTTTGCTAGTAAAATATCGTAATCGTTACAGTCAATTGCTTTATATGGTAAAGGTTCATTTTGCATAATTTACTATAAAAAAAAATGAAATAGTTTACTTAATATAAAGTTAGAATTTAAACGACTCTAATATCTTGTCCAATACTATCAACTATTTCATCGCCATGACCACTTATTTCGTCATAGAATTTACTATTGGTAACACTGATGTATGGGCTTAAAAATAAAAACCCGATTCCAAAGGTTAATATGCATAAGAGCGCCCATCCTATAAAACTGAGGTTAAGTATAAAATAGTCCATTTTTCTGCCATTCATTAATTGCCAACTAGCTTTCATAGCATCTATACCACTCATGCTAGGATTGTCATGCATTATTCTATTTATTTGTGAATAACCACATGCCACTATTACACCTGGTACAATTAATAATATCATTGCAAGAACGGTTAACAGACCTACTAAAAAATTACCGATAAATGCATTGCCAAAATTTTTAAACCCATCAAACATATCATTTAAAATAGCGTCTCCATTTCTAGAAACCCTTAAAAAATAACCTGTAATACCAAGTGCTAGCGGGCCTGAAATAAGTAAACTACCAAAGGGAATACAACTTGCTACTGCTGCAATTATAGCCGCTACAAGAATAACACCAATAGACTCTCCCCATTTACTATAATTACTGAGTTGTTGTAATGCGTGGTTTTTTAAATCGTCGTTGGTTAAGTTCATTTGTGTAGTTTTAGTAAACAATAATACGAATTATCAAAGCAAATAAAATATTTTTTGTTTGAATAATTATTTTCATAGGGTGCATTAAAAAATGTCGCAAGGGTTGTCAACCTTATTTGGTAATTTTAAAATAAATGTATTGTACAAAGGTTGACAACCCTATTTGCAAACTACTACATTTTTAAATGCGCCCTTTCATTTTATTTAGCTTCTACTTTTACCATCTTGGCAATGCTCATAGCCTTTTCTTTTACTTCATCTACATTACTTCCAATTTCATCATAAGCCACGGCTACACCCATTCTTCTAAAAGGTTTTGTAATCGGTTTACCAAAAATAAATACATTACTTTTTGTATGGTTCAATGCATTTTCTAAACCAACATAACTTGGGTTTGTGCCTTCTTTGTCTGCTAAGATAACCGCACTTGCACCCACTCTTTCTTGTATTATTTCAGCAATGGGTAACCCAAGTACAGCTCTTGCATGCAATTCAAATTCAGAAAAATTTTGTGTGCCTGCTAGCGTTACCATGCCTGTATCGTGTGGGCGAGGGGAGAGCTCTGAAAAATAAACCCCATCATCTGCTAAGAAAAATTCTACACCCCACAAACCTTCACCAGTAAGTGCTTTGGTAACTTGTGTTGCCATTTTTTGTGCTTCTAGTAAATGTTCGTTTGTTATCTCAGCAGGTTGCCAACTCTCTTGATAATCGCCTCGCTCTTGTCTATGACCAATAGGCGGACAAAATAATGTAGTGCCATTTTTTTGCGTAACCGTTAGCAATGTTATTTCAGAATTAAATTGTACAAATGCCTCTACTATTACTTCTGAATAATCGCCACGCTTACCAGCTTGTGCATAGCTCCAAGCTTTTTCTATATCTGCTTCTGTTTTTATTACGGATTGCCCTTTGCCGCTAGAACTCATAAGCGGTTTTACCACACATGGAATACCTACGATTTTTACTGCTGTTATCAATTCATCCAAACTATTAGCATATTCATAACGAGCTGTTTTTAACCCCAACTCTTTTGCAGCTAAATCTCTAATGGCTTTTCTGTTCATGGTAAAATTAGCAGCCTTTGCGCTTGGCACTACTTGTATGCCTTGTTTTTCATAATCGTAAAAACGTTCTGTGCGTATGGCTTCTATTTCTGGCACAATAATATCTGGTGTATGTTTGGCTACAATTCTATCAAGTTCAGCAGCATTAAGCATGTTTATAATTTCACGCTCATCTGCCACTTGCTGTGCGGGCGCATCATTGTAGGAGTCTACTGCTATTACATATTGCCCGAGGCGCTTTACTGCTATTACAAATTCTTTTCCTAACTCACCTGAGCCGAGTAGCATTATTTTTTTCATAAGTAATTATTAAAATGAACGCACAATTTACTTTAAAATAAATATTCATTATTAGGCAATTTTTTAATAATGATGAATATGTGAAATAAATATCAAAAATTAAATGCATTATTCATCTGAAGCGTTGTAAATTCATGTTTCTAAAACATTATTATGCGCAGCTTTTTATTTATCTCCTCAATATTCATTTTACTTTCTTGTAATTCATCTAATAAAAACATAACTGTAGAAAATTATTTTAAAAGCAATGATACAGCTAAGGTAAAAACTGGTGGTGTACAAATGGTAACCATTAATACACCCAACGGTAAATTTAATGTATGGACAAAACGGTTTGGCAATAATCCAACAATAAAAGTATTGCTCTTGCATGGTGGGCCAGGTGGCGATCATGAATTTTTTGAAAGTTTCGAAAGTTTTTTACCACAAGAAGGAATAGAATTTATTTATTACGACCAGCTAGGCAGTTATCGTAGCGATAAGCCTACCGACACTGGCTTGTGGACTACAGAGCGTTTTGTAGAAGAAGTAGAGCAAGTGCGACAGGCGTTGCATTTGGATAGTACAAATTTTTATTTACTTGGACATAGCTGGGGAGGTATTTTAGGAATGGAATATGCGCTAAAGTATCAGCAACACATGAAAGGATTGATTGTAAGCAATATGATGAGCAGTTGCCCAGCATACGCAGCTTATAATAAAGATGTGTTGCAAAAAAAGATGGATCCAAAAATTGTAGATAGTATTTTGCATTTCGAAAAAACGAAAACCACCAACAATCCTCGGTATATGGATTTACTGTTAAATAATTATTACAACAAACATATTTGCCAAGTGTATCCTTTTCCTGAGCCCGTGAATAGAGCCTTTGCACATTTAAATGCAGAAGTATATACCATTATGCAAGGCCCTTCTGAGTTTGGTATAAGTGGGCGTTTG
>JANOZW010000153.1:0-7857 GCA_031429575.1 Ferruginibacter sp. | reverse complement strand
GCAAACCGTCTGCAGTTCTTGCATGAGAAAATATTTTCGTTTTTTTATTAAAAAAATTAAGGCCACCATACGTTGTGCCTACAAGTAAAATGCTATCATTTAATTCTTCTATGCCTTTACAAATTTTTGTAGAAATACTATTGGTATTATTTTTATTTGGTAACCATGTATTTATAAAAATTCTTTTTTCTACATCAAATTCTTTAAATCCTTCATTGGTAGCTACCCAGCAATGCTGCGCTTTATCAATAAAAATATTATGTACAAAGGATGAGGTTTTTGCATCTTCTGGTATAGCACTCATACAAAGAAAAAACTTTTTTTGCTTATTGTCCCACTTTACAATTTTCCCATTTTGTAAGCCAAACAAAATATTACCATTATTATCTTTGTCCATACACCTAATGGTAGAGCCATCCATTTCTGGAGGTAGCATAGACATTATTTTTTCGCTACGTGTATTGTATTGTAAAAGGTACCCACGTTGGCAACCTATCCATAAAATTTCATTCGTATATTGTACCAAGCTCCACACAAAATTATTTTCAGATGCTCCCTTAAAAACTATATTTTTTTTAAAATGAAATGCCTTATCGTATATAGAAATACCATTGCCCCAAGTACCAAGATAAATATCTTCGTTGGGTGTTTGTAATACACTAGTAATTTCACTTTTGCTTATGGATAATGGATTGTATTCTTGGTGGCGAATGAATGAAAAGTATTGTTGGTATGGATTGAATATACTAATCCCTCTGTCGGTTGCAATCCAAATATTTTGTTCTTTATCTTGAAAAAAATTGAATATTTTGTAAGTATATTGTAAGCCATTGCTATTTTTTTCATGTGCAATACAATAGTCAAAATTATCTTTATCGTTATTGTATCTAAGCAATCCTGCGTTTTCTGTACCCACCCATATTATATGATGGTTATCTTCCATCATGCAATTTACCAACAACCCAGCTGCAGATTTTTTTTTACCTTCTTGTATTGATTTTATGGCTGACAAAGAATACGTATTTATTTTTTTTGTTTCATCATTTATTTTTATCAAGACATCACCCCAAGTTGTTATCCAAATGTTTTTTTTGCTATCCAGCATTAGATACCTTAAAACTAATTTTTTCTCTTTTAGGACTGATTGTATCGCAAGAAACTTTGATATATTGAAATAATCTTCATACACTTTTTTATTTTTTTTATCAAAAAATAGTAATGCAGTGGGTGTTGATACAAAGCTGTAATTACGGGTGCTATCCTTTGCAATAAAAGAAGATTGGTGGCTAGTAGTAGGAATGATGTTTAATTGAAAAATTTCATATTTTTTTGTAACACGATTGTATTTATAAACAGCATTGTCACCCAACAGCCATTTTTCGTTATTACTATCTAAACATGTATCAAAAGTAAAAAGTGGATTGTTTAATAAATTTTCTTTGCTATACAATTGAAAAACATTTTTATTCAAATCCTTTTTTTCTATGTTGGCATTATCGCTTATCCATAATACATTATTTACTTTATCTGCATACATTCCTACAGCAGGATTGCTTTGCATTTGAGGATAATTTACAAAGCTAGCGCCATCATATCGTTGCAATCCATTGTTGCTTGCAATCCATATATATCCCTTTTTATCTTGTGTTATAGAGCGTACTTCATTATGTAATAATCCAGCAGTTTGATTTATCTGCTTAAAAAAATAGTCTAAACGCTGCTGCGCATACGTGCATGAAAAAGTGGCACAACAAATAAGTAATATGATTAAGCGAACATAATGCATGCTTAAAGCTACTCTAATTTTTACGATAAAATAGCAATAAAACAATTTGCTGGTAAAGGTGCTCATATACAATTTTTAAAATTGCAGCCTTGGTAATGTTCGATAACAATTTATATAGTTTTGGTAGCAGTAAAATTATCTCGATAATGTAAAAATATCAATCGTTTTGGTAGGGCCATTTACAACCCCATTACCACCACCAAATAATATTTTGTTGCCTGCTGCTGCGGCTTTTACTTCGTTTCGAGCTTCACTTAGTGGAGTGCCAACAGACCAAGTGTTCGATACAATATCATAAATTTCTACCGTGGCAGAAGTATTGCTAGTAAAGGTTGCCCCACCAGCAAACACAATTTTATTACCCGAGCCGGCACCTGCAAATACTTTCTTACCAACTGCCAATTCACTTACTGACCAAGTATTTGTATTGGCATTATAAATATCAACCGTTTTGGAAATGCCTGTACCTAAATCTCCCCCTGCAAAAAGAAATATTCCTTCACTTGCCGCCGCAATAATATTAGCCCTTGCAACGCTTAGTGCTGCTACTGTCCAGCTTCCTGTTACCACATCATAAATATCTACAACTTTAGAAGGTCCTGTAGCAGCATTGCCACCAGCAAAAATAATTTTATTGCCCCATGCAGCTGCACTTACGCCAGTGCGTGCTTCACTGAGTAAGCTTACACTCCATGACTTTGTAGTTACATTGTAAATATCAACTACTTTAGAAAAATTTCCATAGTATCCACCACCCAAAAGTATTTTATCGCCTGTTCCTGCTGCTCCAAATCCATCTCTGTCATCACTCATTAAATTTGTAGTCCAGCTATTTGTAGCAGCATCATAAATGTCCACTACTCTTGAGGTAGTGCTTGGGTTACCAGCAATAATAATTTTTGTACCAGCGGCTGCAGCTTTTGGATAACTTCTAGCCTGGTTCATTTGAGCAACTGCCCAAGTGTTTGTACTTACATCATATATATCTACTACGTTAGAAGTACCTCCTCCGGCAAGATTTCCTCCTGCAAATATTATTTTATTACCTGCAGACGCTGCCGTAAGTGCACCTCTAGCTTGCGATAAAAGACCTGTGCCTGTATTTTCTATTTTGGTATATGGCCCTGTTGAAGGCACAGGCGGTGCGGGCGGTATAATGTTATTATCTATTTTTTTACAACTCAACAAAATGGTAGTTGCCATTGTTACTATAAAAATTGGTTTTAAATACTTTTTCATTTTTTATATTTTATATAAATTATTTTTGTGGATTTGCCATGGAGATTCTGAAAAAGCCATTTGTTACCTCAGCTGTTTTATTAGACCTTTCGCTGCTTGCAGCTATAGAAAAAGTTCCTTCTGCCCATTCATTATTTACTTTTGTAATAATCATCTCCCCTTTGTAGCCACCCAAAATTCCGCCTTCACTTTCTGATAAAAAAATATCTGCCGCTTCATCATGACTAAAAGTTGTTTTACTGCCTGCAACCATATTACTTCTGCTGTAGGGCAATCCAATTCCTATTTCATTGGCATCACCCAAAATTCTTCCTGCCATATCTGGAGAAACAATGGATGTAGCTATCCATTGTTTTCCATTAATAATTGCCTGCATTGTCCATCCATTTTCAGTGGTAACTATACCACCAGGTTGCATTTGCTTAATAGCAGTGGACACTTTTTTAGCATTTACAAGGTTTTTATCTTGTGCATTGTTATTGCAAGAGAATAAAAATGTGAACAATATTAAAAGGAAAAATGTTTGTTTCATAATGTGTATAATTTTTAAAATGAGTACTTGATTTTCATAAAACTTATAAGCTTTTCGCAAAAAAAAATCTTTTTTTAAGATTGTTAGGGTGAGCTTGTCGAACCCGTTGCTATGAGTGAACCCTCATTCGGCAAGCTTATCCTGACATTTTTAATCCTTTGTTCATAATTATTTTTCAATTTTTAAAGGCGAGCCAACAATTTTCATTTCATTGTCCATGAAAATTTTTGCGATTTGTTCTTTAGTTGGTTCTTCTTTTAAAGCCGCTATGGTTACAAAAAAATTTTCTAATTTTCCCGCAGGTTGCAATAATACCAGTGTTCTCGATTTTTTAGAGACCTGTGTCCATGCATGTGGAACTTTTCTTGGTAAAAAAATACTTTCGCCAGCCGTTAAATGATGTTTATCATCTCCCACTTGAAAATAATATTCTCCTTCTAGCACATAAAATATTTCATCTTGAAAGGGATGGACATGCAACGGTGTACCCTTGCCGGGCGTTAAGCCTGTTTGCTCAAACAATGCCAAGTCTCCATCAGTATCGGTTCCTGAAATTTTTGCATCAATGATATTAACGTTTACACCTTTTAAGGTAAGATGCCCGTGCAGCCTGCCTTCACCGGCTTTTATTTTAAAGCCTTTATCGTTTCTCATTATTTTTTTTATTGTTTTGGTAAATGCTGTAAATGGTGAGAATGCAGCAAAAAATGTAGCAGAAATAAATGTAATTCTTTTCATAATGTAGTTTTAAGTATTAATTCTGATAGCCAATTGAATCTCCAAATTTTAAATCAGCATATTTTTTGTATAGAAAATGATCTTCGTATTTTATATTCATCTTTTTTGGTAGCATGACATTACTCTGTGCGTAAAAATTTGAAAGAAATATCGCCGTAATAGCTGGTATTAGTAGTGTAAGCAGTAAATAATTGCGAAGCATTATTACCATAGTACACATTAGTAATAATAATACTGCCAGATACAATTGGATAAGGAATAATGCTATTATTGTTGCGTCTTCTCAGATAATCATTTTTTGTACTCATAGTTATTAGGTATGCCTTATTTTTTTCAATATTAAAAACAGTAATTGGTATAACTGTTTCGATATTTGCAGTAGGAATATTAATATTTTCTGTTCTTAAAATTGCCTTGCTTGTACTATCCCAAATGGTAATGCGTACAGTATTTAATATTGCTGGTAATTTTATTGTTAATGCCCTAATTGTCCCTTTTACACTTGCTTTAAAAGAAAAACCTTCTTCGTAAAAATTTATGTTATTTGTTACAGTTGATTGTTGATCCAAACCTGTGGTTGCTAAAAAGCCTGACAATGGATTTTCTTCAACATAAATTGCAGGCGCCACTTCATCCGTTTTGTCTTTTTTACAGGCTGCCATGCTTGTGATAGATAAAAGCAAAATCATTACTATTTTCATAACCAAGTGTTTGTTAAATGATGTTGTAAATTATTATTTAAAAAAGCTACAAGCTATCACCATTATTTATATGGGCGTATTGTTTGATTAACTGGGCGTTTTTTAGTTTCGCTTTTGCCCGTACATTTGAGGATTAAATAAAAACTATGGTAAAAGAAAAAATACTCATAATAGGTGCTAGCGGGCAAATAGGTGTGGAGCTTACCCTCGCACTAAGAAAAATATATGGCAATGCCAATGTAATTGCCAGCGATTTGTGTGAGCAAAATCCATTGCTAGAATGTAGGGGCAGTATTTGGGTTTGTTAAATAAAGAAATGCAGGATGTAAAAGTGATACTTCAAAATCTCACTCAAATCTGTTTACTGATATTCTACTTTTTGTAACAGTGGAAAAGTAAATATATTAATGCCCAATGGCTTTTAAAAACTCTTCTTTTTTTCTTCTTGAAACATCTATATAAGTCCCATCTTGTAATTCTATCTGCCCACCATCGCCTTTTATATACCTTTTAATGTAAGTAAGGTTAATAAGATGAGAATGGTGTGTTCTAAAAAAAATATCATCAGGCAAAAGTTCTTCAAATTCTTTCAACGTTTTGGAAGCAGTAATTTTAGTTTTATTTACAAGATAGATATACGTGTAATTGCTATTTGCTTCTAAATGTACAATGTCATTAATGTCATAAAACATCAACCCATCTAATGTTGCTATGGCTAATTTGTTCAATTGTTTTTTTTGGTGCTGCATATTTTGTTGCAGAACTTCCACTTGTTTTTTTGTTTGATTATTTTGGTTGGTATCAATTTTTTCAACAGCCGTTTTTAACTCTTCTATGTCAATAGGTTTTAACAAATAATCAAAAGCGGCGTATTTAATTGCTTTAATGGCATACTGATCGTAAGCGGTGGTAAAAATGATATGAAAATTTTTGTCTGGTAATCCATTTAGCATTTCAAAACCATTCATCCTCGGCATTTCAATATCTAAAAAAATTAAATGTGGTTTGTGTTTTTCTATCAGTACCAACGCATCTTGCCCATTGGTAGCTTCTGCTACAATTTTTATCTGAGGGCAATAGGTCATTAATTTTTCTCTTAATGCCATCCTGCCTTTTGCTTCATCATCTATAATTATTACTGTTAGCATTTTAAATTATTTTTAAATTAACTTCTATTGAAGTACCGACAGGGTTATTATTGCTGTACAAATCTTTTATATAAACAGAAGCAATTTCTTCTTTATTAAAAAGTTTTACCCTATCGTAGCTCATCTGCATGCCATAATGCGATTCTTTATTTTGCCTAATCTTTCCTGCTGCCTCCCTACCAATACCATTGTCTGTTATGATATATTGTATCGTATCATTTACTTTTTTTATTTCAATGGTAAGTATGCCTTCATTCCCTTCTTTATTTCTAATACCGTGCAAAATGGCATTCTCCACATATGGTTGTACAATAAGGGGCGGTACTTTATAATCGCTGTTTAGTAATTCTACATCTATAATAAACTTGGGTTTAAATTTATTTTCATGGCGCAATTCTTCCAATGCAATATATAGCTTTAGTGCTTCTACATCTTTGCTAAATAATACCGTATTTTGTTTGCTGCTATCTAAAATATTTCTTAATAATTTTGCAAATTTATTGAGGTACATTGTTGCAGAATATTTATCGTTACTCTGTATCAAGGCATCTATACTATTAATACAGTTAAATATAAAGTGAGGATTCATTTGGCTACGAAGTGCCATCATTTCCATTTCTGTTATTTGACTTTTTAAAATAGCTTTATTTTTTTCTTCCTTTCGAATAATATTAATCCGCCATTTAGAAATAGCATACAGCATGCCTATAACGAAAATCAAACACAATAGTTTAAACCACCATGTTTTCCAAAATGGGAATGCCACACTAATCTTTATTTGTTTTACCTCACTTTCAATTCCATCAGCGTTTATTGCTTTTACAAACAAAGTATATTCACCCGAAGTAATAGCGGCTAGCGATAAGCTTCTTTGGGTAGTAGCAATCCATTCTTTTTGTTGTGGTAAAATTTTATAATAAAATTTTGTACGGTCACCCATTACCGTAGCTATGGCACCAAAATCTACCGTTATTTCATTAGCAGAAGATGGTAAATTGATATTATTATTTTCAACAGCTATTTCCTTTCTGCCAGATATGAACCGATTGAAATAAACAATAGGCTTTTTATTATTGGTGGGAAAAGAATCAATGTTCCAATGTGTAAATCCATATTGGCTTGCTAAAATTATTGTACCATCATCCATAGCAAAATGAGCATCATAAATATTGTTGGTTACCAAGCCATCTTCTTTGGTGTAGGAATAACATTTGCGTTCTTTAATATTATATATTGCCAACCCTCCACTAGTTGTAGCCCAAATATTTCCTTTGCTATCTGTTTCAAGGCCATGTATTCGATGCGAAATAAAATCTTTGGCCTGTGCATAATCATTTATTATTTTTTTTGTTGTAGGATTGTACACTTGTATTTCATCATCTAGTAAAGCTATCCAACAATTGCCATGTAAGTCTATTGTAAAACTTTCTATAGCAGTATTTGTTAATGAGGTATTGTTATTTGATTCTGAAAAAAGTTGCTGCCATTCAGCATTTGTTTGGTTGTAATGATACAGGCCAATATTACTAGCAAGCCATGGGTTATTATTGCTATCAAATTTTAATACAGTCTGCACCCATCCTACACTTGTTTTTTTAAACCCATTAAAAGAAAAAGTTTGTAACAATCTTTTTAATGGATCCCATTTGAGCAACTGTTTATTATTTACAAACCATAGGTTCCCTTTTCTATCTGTTTTCATTTCTATTATGC
>JANOZW010000152.1:0-1571 GCA_031429575.1 Ferruginibacter sp. | reverse complement strand
TCAATTGCACCATTACATCATAATGAGGTTGACAATAATCCACGAGTTTTAGTGGGTAATTTAGATTGTAAACAACCTTATTTAGCTAGTATATTTAATGTAAGTGCCATGAGTTTTGGTTCGCTTAGTAGCAATGCTGTAGAAGCATTAAACGGAGGTGCAAAAATTGGAAGCTTTGCACACAATACTGGCGAAGGTGGTTTGAGCCCATATCATTTAAAACAGGGCGGCGATATTATTTGGCAAATAGGTACTGGTTATTTTAGCTCCAGAGATAAGGAAGGTAATTTTAACGTAGAGGCATATATAAAAAATGCCGTGCGCCCCGAAGTGAAAATGATAGAATTAAAATTGAGCCAAGGTGCAAAGCCAGGGCATGGAGGAATATTGCCAGCAAAGAAAAATACGCCAGAAGTTGCAGCCATTCGTTTGGTTGAACCTGGCACTACTGTTTACTCGCCACCATACCACAGCGCATTTAGTACACCAAAAGAGTTGTTGCAATTTATAAAAGTTTTAAGAGATAATAGTGGTGGAAAACCGGTAGGTTTTAAATTGTGTATTGGACAAAAAAGTGAATTTATTGGCATTTGTAAAGCCATGATAGAACTAAGTATTTATCCTGATTTTATTACTGTAGATGGAGGCGAAGGTGGCACTGGCGCAGCACCTCAGGAGTTTAGCAATTATGTAGGTGCACCACTTATGGATGGCCTAGCGTTTGTGCACAACATGCTTTGTGGCTTTGGCCTAAGAGATCAAATAAAAATTATTGCAAGTGGAAAAATGATAAGTGGTTTTCATTTGGTAAGAGCTATTGCATTAGGCGCAGATGCATGCAATAGTGCACGTGCTATGATGATGGCCATAGGTTGCATACAAGCACTCGTATGCAATACCAACAAATGCCCAACAGGAGTGGCTACACAAGATAAAAGTCTCTCTGATGGATTGGTAGTGGTTGATAAAAAACAACGAGTAGCCAATTATCATGGAGAAACATTGAAAAATTTTGTAGAACTATGTGGCGCAGCTGGTATTGATGATTACAAACAACTTACTCGTAGCCATATTTACCGCAGAGTATTTATGAATGAGGTAAAAACATTTGAAGATATTTTTCCATCGTTGGAAAGTGGTTGCATGATTAATGGTAATATTCCTGAAAAATATAAACAAGATTTTGTAAAAGCGAGTAGTGAAAAGTGGTCATAAAAAATAAAAAAGTAATGAGAATTTTCTTTCTACATTTATTATTATGTCTAGTTAGTCTTCCAAGTTTTGCGCAAGAGTCACCTGTGCGTTTTAAAGTAATAGACAAAGAAACAAAAGCGCCATTGGAAAATGTAACTGTAGAAACAAATGGAGAAGTTATTGGTAAAACAAATGAAGAAGGTAATATCATTCGGATTATTAGCGTAGAAAATGATTTTATTTTTACCATAATTGGTTACAACCCACAAACAATACATGCAAAAGCCAAAACAGGTTGGATAACTGTTGAAATGCAAAAAAGCGATAGCAAGTTAGATGAGGTAACGGTAGTATCTTCTACCAGAAATAACCAACGC
>JANOZW010000151.1:0-4392 GCA_031429575.1 Ferruginibacter sp. | reverse complement strand
TTTTGCAGAAGCTATTGAGAGATTAAGTTTAGGTCTATGTGCCTATGTGGTAAAATTTCTCAACACATAGGCACATAGTAGCATAGAAGCACATAGGCGTTAGTAACCTTCAATTCCTTGCTTTCTCATTATTCTTGTAGTATCGTTGGTAAGTTTTAAACCAAATTTTTCATACAAGCCATGAGCATCTTTTGTGCCGAGCATCCATCCTCTAAAACCTTGCAATTCTTCATGGTCTAAAATGGTTTGCATAAGCCATTTGCTTAAGCCTTTGCCACGGTGGCTTTCAATAATAAATACATCTGCCAAATAACCAAAGGTAGCTTTGTCGGTTATTACTCTTGCAAAACCGATTTGTTCTTCTTTATAAAAAACGCTAAAGCAAACAGAATTTTCAATAGATGTTTTTACAATATCTAATGGAATGTTTTTTGACCAATAACTTTCGTTGCATAAATAAAGATGTACGAGTGGGATGTTTATTTTTGCTTTGTCGGTGCTGATGTAATAATTGGGTAACATAAATAATCAGTGTATTTAAATTGCATAATCTAGTGCGTAATCTATTGCATAATAAAAGATGAAAAAAGGTATGCCGTAGAAGTGAGTGACACAACGATGTTTACCATGGCTTTCTAAGCTTGGGCAAAAAACATGGTTTTTTGCCCAAAAATAAAACCTCACCCCCGCCTCTCCAAAGGAGAGGAGCCACACTTCGATAATTTAAAATACTTCTCAATTTCACAAGGTTCAAAAGTCCCCTTTCGGGGGACCTGCCTACCGCAGGCAGGTTTAGGGGGCTAGAATCGATTGTCTCACCCTCACCAATTTTTCCAACAAAGCTTCCAGCAAATCTAACCGCAACATATTTGCCCCATCGCTTTTTGCTTCGGCAGGGTTGGGGTGTGTTTCTATAAACAAACCGTCTGCACCTGTGGCTATGGCAGCTTTTGCAATGGTTTCAATCAATGATGGATTGCCGCCCGTTACACCGCTTGTTTGGTTTGGCTGTTGCAAAGAATGTGTGCAATCCATAATTACTGGCACGCCAATTTCTTTCATCCAAGTTATGTTTCTATAATCCACAATCAGGTCTTGATATCCAAAAGTGTTTCCCCTATCGGTAAGCCATACTTTATCGTTGCCTGCTTGTTTTATTTTATCTGCCGCAAATTTCATAGATGGGCCGCTGAGGAATTGCCCTTTTTTTACATTTATAATTTTACCTGTTTTTGCAGCGGCCACTAATAAATCTGTTTGGCGACAAAGGAATGCTGGTATTTGTAACACGTCCACATACTCCGCAGCCATGGCAGCTTCTTCGTGTGCATGTATATCTGTAGTGGTGGGTATAGAAAATGTTTGCCCAACTTTTTGTATAATTTTTAGAGATGCTTCATCGCCAATGCCTGTAAAACTATTGGCACTTGTGCGGTTGGCTTTACGGTACGACGCTTTAAATATATAGGGTATTTCTAAGCGCTTACAAATAGCAGAAACTTTTTCGGCTATTTCCATTACGATTTCTTCGCTTTCGGTAATGCACGGGCCTGCTATGAGAAAGAAATTATTTTTTGTGTTTTGTTGGTTGGCAAATAAATTTTGTACGTATTTTTCCATAGCACAAAGATAAGGGCTAAGAATAAAATTGTTTTGGTGCATTTTAAGATTTTCGCAAGAGGTGTCACCTTTCATTACAGGCTTTAAAGTTTAAAAATCTTATAAAGGTTATACTTCTATTTCTAACTCAGTAACAATTTTATATGCGCACACTGTTTCAATGCCCAATAGCTTTTAAAAATTCACTTTTTTTTCTTTTAGCTACATCTAAAGTAACGTTATTAGAAAGTACAACTTGTCCACCATCTCCTCTTATGTATTTTTCTACATAGTTTTTGTTAATAATATAGGAATTGTGAATACGAAGAAATATATCAGTCGGTAGCATATCTTCAAAATCTTTTAGCGTACGACTTACAATGTATTTCTTTTTTTCGGTACAAAAGAAATGCGTATAGTTGCTGCTGGCTTCTAAGTAAATAATATCTTCTACTCGTATAAATTGCAACCCTTCAATGGTGGGTATAGCTATTCGGTTAAAATTATTTTTCTTGCTTATGAGCTGCTCTACCAACAATTCAATTTGTGGGTTAGGGTAGGAGTGGTTGCGTTTTTCTTCTGCTTTGTTTACAGCTATTTTTAGGTCATCAATTTCAATTGGCTTTACCAAATAATCTAGGGCACTGTAGCGAATGGCTTTGATGGCGTAGTGGTCGTATGCCGTGGTAAATATGAGTTCAAAATTTTTATAAGTAAGTTGTTGTAACATTAAAAAGCCATTCATCACAGGCATTTCTATATCTAAAAAAACAATGTCGGGTTGTAGGTTATCAATGGCTTCTATGCCTTTCGCTGCATTGTCGCAATAGGCAATAATTTTTACCTGCGGGCAATGCATCAACAATTTTTCTTTGAGTGAACTAATGCTATTTTCTTCATCATCTATTAGTATAGCTTTAAGCATACAAGTGATTTATTAGGTTAAAAAATCTTTATTCTTATTCCTACTTTTGTTCCAGATGGCACATTATTTTCAAACATATCGGTAAAGATTACATTATCGGTTTCTCCATTTTGATTGTATAACTGAATGCGCTCTTTGGTAATATCTATTCCGTACGATATATGCTCAGGTTTATTTATTTCTTTTAACTGCTGCGCTTTTTTTCTCCCTACGCCATTGTCTGTTATTGTATATGTAATGTAATCGTTTTCTACTATTGCAGATACTATCAATTTTTTGTCTCCATATTGTTTATTCAGCAAGCCATGATGAATAGCATTTTCTACAAACGGCTGTACAATTAATGGCAATACTTTATAATCGCCATACAATAATTCATCTTCTGCTTTTAGTTCGTACGTAAATTTATCACTACAACGAAACTGCTCCATCTGCAAGTAAAGCTCTAGGGTTTCATAATCTTTTTGAAAAGCCACTACATCATTTTTAGAACTATCTAGCACATTGCGAATAAGTTTTGCAAAGCGTGCAAGGTAAGTGGTAGCTTTTTCTTTTTGATTTGTTTGTATAAGGTTATCGATTGCATTTAGCGAATTAAAAATAAAATGTGGATTCATTTGGCTGCGCAATGCTTCTAGTTTGGTTTTTGAGAGCTGTTCATTAATACGATACATTTCTATATTTGTATGCTGTAATAATTGTTCCGCTTCTATTGATTTTATTTTGTCGGCAACCAATGTGGCAATGGTAGTAAGCAATTGCAAATGCTGCTGTGTATAAAAGTTTTTTTCAGGATGCTCGCTGTCTATGATGCCTAGTAGTTCGTTGTTATAAATAATTGGCACCGTTATTTCACTAAATCGTGCCATTTCATCTTGTCTATAACGACTGTCTTTTGAAGTATCAGCAACTACTACAGGATCTTTATTTTGTGTTACAAAACCTACCAATCCTTGGCCAGGTAATACATCAAAGTATAGTTTATTTATTTCTTCTATTGAATCTTTAGGGCCAATGCTTGCTTTTTGTATCATTTTGGTTTTTTCAGCATTCCATAAATAAATCATACAATCTACAAAGCCAAGTTTGGCAATAAGATTTTTAGCCACATCCCATAAAACTTCATCTATGTTTTTTTTATCTATTAATGAAGTAGAAAAATAATTAATGATTTGCTCTAGCTCTAGTTTATTTTTGTATTGCTCAGCATGTAGTTGTTGCACTTTTAGTTTTTCGGCAGCAATAGTTTTAAAGCTTTTTTCACGACCTTTTACGAATAGAAAACCAAGCAATAAAATACAAAGTGCGGACAAGGAAATAAACCACCATGTTTTCCAAAAAGGTGGTTTAATAGTTATTGTAAACGAAGTTATTTCGTTCATGCTGTTTGCATCATCAGCTTTTACCTCAAAAAGATATTCGCCCGGTTGCACATCTGTATAATTTGCAAAACGCCTATTGCCTGCATTTACCCAATCTTTATCAACACCTGTAAGCCGATAATAATAATTTGTTTGTTGAAGATTACCAAAATTTAGAGATGCAAATGATATGGTAAAAAAATTATCCTTGTAAGAAAGTTGTACTGGTTTTTTTTCAAATAAAATAAAATCTATAAATAAAGATTTATCAAAAATTTTAAATGCGGTTATTTCAATTTTTTGTGTAGTGTTGGTCGTATTATCTGTACGATAAGGGAAAAAGGCAATGGCTTCTGATGTTGTAAAACTGAGCCATTGCCCGTCTTTCAGCGGATAAAATTTCTTAGATTCAAAAGCAGCATTAATTTGCCCATTTTCTATTTTATATGGAATAAATTTTTTATCAGTGGGTTTAAATTTGTATAAACCATAATCTGTGGTAAACCA
>JANOZW010000150.1:0-11761 GCA_031429575.1 Ferruginibacter sp. | reverse complement strand
TTTTATAAAATGGTTTACAGAAACAAAATATAATTCCTTTTCTTCTATATCGGCTAAAAAAATAAATACAGGTATTTTAAAATTATTCCAATAGTTTGTTGTTGTTTTTTTTATTCCTCTGATATTGTGAGTTCCCTCTTTTGTCCATTTTATATTTTTTGTTGCCTTAAGTTGAATCAATACGACTTGACCCGTCAATTCATTTTCAGCATTAACTATTTCTAAGTAACAATCAATTCCATAATCCCTCTCCGTTAAATCTCTTATAACCCAAGAATCAGGAATCTTCGACACAAAAAGTTTAAAAGACGCTGTCTCCAAAATATGTTGATTTGCTCTTTTTGGTAAATTTTTATTCATAATAAATTCTTTTAACTAATATTTTTCCCCTCCACTTGCGCAGATGTGAAGCGAGGGTTTGTGTGTGTTAACAATCTGTGCAGCACATTCTTAAAAGCAAATATTTCTATGCAAAAACAATTAATTCCACTTCGGCAAATCCACTACTTTCAATTTTATTACAGTGTTTTTCGTTTCACCATTACTCTGTAATCTTCCAATAGTAATAGTAGCAAAGCCTTTTTTTGTAACTCTTATTATTCGTCCTTCACTAGTACCGCTTAAAGTACCACCCGAAATTGATATAGAAGTTCTATCCCACCCAACACCCAAGTTTTTTATTGTAATATAGTTGTCAAAATTTGTGTAAACAGTTTGCATTACTGCTGTATCTGTCAAGTCTAACGTTTTACAGTTTTCTCCCTTTACTTTATCATAATATACTTTTGAAGTATCTACAATACTATTTTCATTTTTACATTTATAATACATTTTGTTCGTTACTATTTCTAGTATTGGTTCTTTTACTTCTTCTTTTAGTGTTACGAATATTACTCCATTTTTACCCTTGCTTTTATATTTTTTAATTGCTTCTTTTGGTTGCAAAACTATTACAGATTTTATTTCAATTTTATTGTAATACGATATACATTCTACTTCACCACCGTTCACCAAAAATAATGGAGTCTTATTTTTTTTGAAAGAATAAGGAGGCCTAAAAATCATATCATTGGTTATTACGCTTTCATTATTGATAATTGTAAAGTCAACATTATCCCCTTTAGAATAATCAGAAGTTAATTTTTGTGCATTTGCACAAAGGAACAAATTGAAAGAAAAGATTACTAGAATTAATTTTTTCATAGGGATAAAGATATTAGAATTAGTTAGCTAAGTAAAAAATACTTTCTAATTGATAGCCAAACCTTAGTAGCAAACAAACCCATCACCAACGTTATTAACCCAATAAGGTAATAAGGTTGCCGCTATTAATTATTCAACTTTCTACTAAGGTTTGGTTTCAGAAAAATTGTACTTTTACCTTAACGAAATAGGTAAACTAAACCATGAATAATATATTACAACATAAAGGTTATTATGCAGAAGTGCATTTTAGTGCAGAAGACGAAGTTTTCTTCGGCAAAATAATTGGCATAAACGACCTTGTAAATTTTGAAGCAGATTCTGTAAAGGCATTAAAAAAAGAATTTGCAAATGCAATATCAGATTATATAGCTACCTGCAAAGAGCTTGGCAAGGCGCCAAACAAAACATACAAAGGCAGTTTTAATGTTCGCATTCCATCTGCATTGCACAAAGAAGCAGCTACTTTTGCAGCTCTAAAAAAAGTTACATTAAATGAGTATGTTCGTTATGCTTTGGATAATACTATAGCGAAAGAAAAATTAGCTTATTAGAATATATTATGTTCTGTCACTCCCCACATTCACCAGCATCCATTCGCTCTGTGATGCTGATGTTTTGGTTTCAAACTGCACCCTTTCAGCAATTTTTTCTTGTGCTCGCAAGAGCGATTTATCAATCATTTTATGCTGTATCGTTTCATCATCTTTATACCCTATTTTGCTCATTAAGTCTATAATTCTATCCCCGCCAAAATATTGAAAAATTGGTTCTGTAAGTGTATTGTAAAATACAAATTCTTCTTGCATACTATTTTGAACTAGCGCTTGTTCTTTTGCCCTTAAAGGAAAATGCTCTAAAAATATTATTGTAGCTGTGCTGTATTTTGCTGCGCAAAAAGATTTGGCTTCTACAATTCTATCTTCATTTATGTTATTGGCTAGAAATTGTTTTCTATAACTTACAGCAGTATTTGTAAACCATGCTATGAAAATGGCATTATTATTAGCAAGTGCAAATTGTATAATACCTTTTTGCTTTGCCAATTCAGATGCATAAATAACATTGGTAAATGTTTTATGAAAACTGTTGTTTTCCTTTTTACCAAATAAGCCAAAAAACATGGTAACAAATTTAGAAGTGATAGATAAAGCACCAATATAAAACATTTTTTACTTCGACAGTTATCGCTATATAAAATAAGAAGAGAATCAAATTGATTTATAAAAAACTAAAACGTAATTTTTTTGTAGTAATTTGAAAATGATTTAAAGAAATCTAAATACAGTCCATATGAAAAACAATATCGTATATCTTTTCGGAATGATTATTGAATAATACATTGTTATGCCTCTAATAGAATTCACCAACAAAGGGCTTTTTTGCCCACAAGGCAATTTTTATATAGATCCATGGAAGCCTGTAGATTTTGCAGTGATTACACATGGCCATAGTGACCATGCAAGATTTGGGAGTAAAAAATACCTTTGTCATACCGATACCAAACCCATACTGCAATTGCGTTTGGGAGAAAATGAATACCAATCCATTGGTTGGAACGAACCTGTATTTATGAATGGCGTGAGCATTTCTCTTTTTCCCGCAGGGCATATAATAGGAAGCGCACAAGTACGAGTAGAGTACAAAGGCGAAGTGTGGGTTTTTACAGGCGATTATAAAACAGAAGATGACGGTATAAGCACGGCTTATGAACCTGTAAAGTGTCATACGTTTATTACTGAGAGTACTTTTGGTTTGCCTATTTATAAATGGCAACCACAGCAGCAAATTTTTGATGATATGAAAACATGGATTGGTAACAACAAAGCCAATGGAAAAGCCAGTGTTTTTATTGCATACAGTTTAGGAAAGGCACAACGTATTTTAAAACCATTGGCCGAAACTGGTTTGCCTATTTATGCGCATGGTGCCGTGTATAATGTGCATACAACTTTGCAAGCTGCAGGTTGGGCATTGCCCGAGGTAAAAAGAATAACCCCAGAAACAACGAAGGAAGAATTAAAAGGATGTATTGTAATTGCACCATCTAGTGCAGAAGGTAGCCCATGGTTAAAACGATTTTCTCCTTACGCAACGGGCATTTGCAGTGGATGGATGCAGGTTCGTGGAAATGTGCGCAGAAAAAATGCTGATGCAGGTTTCGCATTAAGCGATCATTGCGATTGGGATGGATTACTAAGTGCTGTAAAAGCAACCAGTGCAGAAAAAGTATATGCTACACATGGGTTTCAAGCAACCTTTAGTAGGTATTTAAACGAACAGGGTATTGAAGCGGGAGAAGTGAAAACGGAATATGGTAATGAAGAGGCGAGTGGGGAAATGGTAAGTGGTGAGGAGGGGTAGAAAGTAGGACTAGCAAAAAGGAATGGAATAATTCTAAATTGTAAACAATGGTTAGATTTCTTAACAAAATAAAAGCTCAATTTTTCAAAGGGCAAATCTCAATACTCAATACTTAATACTAAATACTTTCTCTTGAAACGTTTTGCAATATTAATAATGAAGTTGGCTACTACCACAAAAACCACCGCAAAGTTGGACGCTATTATTGCGTACTTTTTGGAAGCAAACAGTGAAGATAAAATTTGGGTGATTGCATTGTTTACTGGTAGAAGACCCAAGCGTTCTATAAACAGTGCTTTGCTTCGTGGTGCATGTATGCAAGCTGCAAACATAGAACCATGGCTGTTTGAAGAGTGCTATCATACAGTGGGAGATTTAGCAGAAACCATTTCATTGCTTATACCTGAAAGTAATATTGATACAAATGATGTGGTGGATTATTCGCTTACTCACTACATGAATTTATTGAGAACGATTGGAAAAGAAGATGATATAGTAAAGCAACAATTTGTTAGCGAGGCATGGGCACAAATGAATAGAAGTGAAATTTTTGTTTTTAATAAACTGATGACAGGCGGGTTTAGAATTGGTGTATCACAAAAACTAATGGTTAATGCCATTGCAAAAACAACAGCTGTTTCTCCATCCATTATTGCACACCGAATTATGGGTGATTGGAACCCAGCAACCATTTCTTTTGATGAATTGATGAGTACAGAGCACAGTGCTGCAGATGATTCCAAGCCTTATCCTTTTTACCTTGCTTATGCAATAGAAAATGAAGTGAGCGAATTGGGTAATGAAGATGAATGGCAGGCAGAATGGAAATGGGATGGTATTAGAGGACAAATTATAAAACGAAACAATGAATTGTTTGTGTGGAGCCGTGGGGAAGAATTGCTAACAGATAAATTTCCAGAATATAAAATATTGCAAGAGCTTTTACCTAATGGTACTGCCATCGATGGAGAAATTATTAGTCTAGCTGCACCACCAGAAGAAGGCACTTTTGCACCACTTCCTTTTGCGGCTTTACAAACAAGAATTGGTAGAAAAAACATTACGCCAAAACAATTGAAAGAAGCACCTGTTGGTTTTATCGCTTATGATTTGGTAGAAGAAAATGGTGAAGATATTAGAATGATTTCTATGAATGAAAGGAGAAAGAAACTGGAGGCAATTATTGAACAAATCAATGTTGCTTTCTTACATATTTCTCCCATTATTCATTTTGAAAACTGGAATGACTTAATTGAAATAAGAAAATTAAGTAGAGACAAAGGCAGTGAAGGTATAATGCTAAAAAGAAAAAATAGCGAATACAAGGATGGTAGAAAAAGAGGTGATTGGTGGAAATGGAAAATAGATCCTTTAACCATAGATGCGGTGATGATTTATGCACAAAAAGGCAGTGGCAGAAGAAGTAATTTATATACCGATTATACTTTTGCCGTAAGGGATGGCGACCAACTGGTAACTTTTGCAAAAGCCTACAGCGGCCTTACCGATAAAGAATTTGCACAGGTAGATAATTTTGTAAAACGAAACTCTATAGAAAAATTTGGTCCTGTACGTACCGTAAAACCAGAGCTTGTATTTGAACTGGCTTTTGAAGGTATTGCAGAAAGCAAAAGACATAAAAGTGGTGTAGCACTTAGGTTTCCACGAATGAGCCGCTGGAGAAAAGATAAAAAAGTAGAAGATATAAATACGTTAGATGATTTAAAACTGATGCTAAAGATTTTTAATGACCAGTATAGTTCTTCCATTTGAAAAATGCTATTTCTTGTATTTACAAACAAATCAATGAATACATATTATATTCGATATCAGAATAAGTAATCTGTTTTAAGCGCAAATAAGAAGTACTTATTTAAAACAATATCCAATATTCAATCTACATTTATTCATTATAATATATATTTGCCTTACTAAAAACAAACAAAATGAAAGTAACCGTAGTAGGCGCAGGCGCAGTAGGTGCATCATGCGTAGATAACATTGCTCGCAAACAAATATGCGACGAATTGGTAATTGTAGATATTAAAGAAGGTTTTGCAGAAGGAAAGGCCATGGATCTTATGCAAACTGCCCAGCTAGAAGGTTTTGATACCAAAATAATTGGTAGCACAAACGATTATACAAAAACAGCTGGTAGCACTGTAGCGGTTATTACATCAGGTATTCCTCGTAAACCAGGTATGACACGAGAGGAATTGATTGGCATAAACGCAGGTATTGTAAAAACGGTTGCAAAAAATATTTTGGAACATTCTCCAAATTGTATCATAGTTGTAATAAGCAACCCAATGGATACGATGACTTACCTTGCTTTGAAAGAAACAGGTTTGCCAAAAGAAAGAATTATTGGCATGGGTGGAGCATTGGATAGTGCACGTTTTCGTTATTATTTATCGCAAGCTATGGGTTGCAGCGTAAACGATTTGGGTGCTAGCGTAATTGGTGGGCATGGTGATACAACGATGATTCCACTTACAAGATTGGCTACATACACAGGCGTACCAGTAGCACAATTTTTAGATGCGGAGCGGTTACAAAAAGTAGCGGCTGATACCATGGTGGGTGGTGCTACACTTACAGGTTTGCTTGGTACGAGTGCATGGTATGCACCGGGGGCAGCAGGTTGTGCTGTGGTAGAAGCAATCGTAAGAGATGAAAAGAAAATGATTCCTTGCTGTGTTTATCTTGATGGAGAATACGGACAAAAAGATATTTGTATTGGTGTGCCAGTTATTATTGGTAAAAATGGTTGGGAAAAAATTGTTGATTTTAACTTAAACGATGAAGAAAAAGCAGCCTTTGCAAAAAGTGCAGATGCGGTTAGGAGTATGAATGAAGTGTTGAGTACGCTGAGTATTTAGTTCAAAGTTGAAAGTTTGTAAACTTCCAAATAATTTATTATATATATAAATCGAATCAAGGTAACACTTGATTCGATTTTTTTTTATTGCTCTTTTATAAATTATCAGCGTAAAATCAACATACAAAACCAAAGCGCCATTTTACGATAGTAGAAGAATTTTTTATAAAATGGGCAGCATGGATGATTGAGTGCTGTGGGTGCGAAGAAACCTTAATGAATACTATTTAAAAATTTAAAATAATTTTTAAAGAATAGCCATATTATTATTTGATTTTTATCAATGAATGCGCAATTGAGAAACTATAATATATGCCTAATTTTTACCCCCAAATGCAGAAGATGCAAATACATAAAAGCTCGGCATCATTTCTGAAATGGTGGAAAAATTATTTATTATTTTTCAATTGTTATTCTATCATTATTTGTTGTAGGTTGAGATATCACAAGAAAGTCAAGTTGTTCATGTGTTTCATTTGCAATAAAATGTTTGGTTTTTGAATTGATCAATAACCCTTTTTGCTCAAGCACAATTATTTTTTCATCTTCTATATAAAAAGTTGCCGAGCTTTTTAGTATGAAGAAAAATTGTTGGGCATAGTTATGAAAGTGAAGCTGCTCTTTTGTATCGGGCGGCATACTTTCTTGTTTTATAGAAAGCCCTTCTGTGTTAGCCAATATCCAACTGTCGCAATTATTACCCCATGTATAATGTTCGGCTATTTGTTTGTCTATAACTCTTTCTATCATAAAATTTCTATTAAAAAATTATGTATAATAAATAAAAAAACAGCCTATTTCTGTTGTATTTTTTCTTTATAATCTTTTTGTAAATCGCCCATTGCAGCATCATAACCTGCTTGGTCTATAAAAGCGTTGGGGTTGTATGCATCGCTGGGTTTATGTTTGGTATGTAGTTCAAACTGGCTTGCATGCGAAGCCAACCATATATCAAAAGAAATATTTTTCATGGCCTTTAATGTATAAGCATAATCATCGGCTATTGTTTTATAAGTTGGTATAGCTACAAACGAACTATCTGTAACAATGGTGGGCATGTTAGCAATAAGTACTTTGTAGCTTTTTTGTTTATCCATTACTGTAAATAAAAAACTAGAAGAGCCTTTGGTATGGCCTGGATGATGTAACATTACCAGTTGCATACCGCCCAGTTTAATTGTATCATTATTTTGCAATAATCGGTCAGGCGTAAGTGGGGCAAAAGTACTGCTACTGCCCCCCAGTGCATAATCGCTGCTGCCGCCACTTTTTACTTCGGCAGCGTCCTTTTCATTCACAAACAGTTTTGCCTTAGTTTGTTTTTTAATAGCAGCCATGGCACCTAAGTGGTCGTAATGCGCTTGTGTGTTTAATAATATTTTGATGTGAGAAAATCTAAACCCAAGTGTTTTAATATTTTCTTGTATTTGTTTTGCAGAGTTTGCCAAACCAGTATTGATTAGAATATTTCCTTTTGGGGTGGTAATGAGGTAGCAAGCTAAGTCGTATGTGCCTACATAATACAGGTTGCCCACAATACGAAAAGGCGGGTATGGCTTGCTCCATGCTTCGTTGGTAATTTTTGGCTCTTGTACTTTTTGTGCGTTTGTGTTAGTTGCAATTGCTAATAATAAAATAGCATGGAATAGGTTTTTTTGTAAGAAGTGTAACATATATAAGTGATGTAATAAAATTAATTTCCAAATTTATTGACTTTTTTTATGATTGAAAAAGTTAAGTTTGAAGAACGCCAATATATTTTTACTTACCTATCGTTTCTACCTAAGGAATAGAATGTGCTTTTTTTTATAGAATAGTGACGGAGGCTAGCATGCTGATAAATTCTAACAATTTCTTCACTTTTGAAGTAATACAGTTATACAATTATTCACGCCAACTAAAACCGCATAAAATGAAACTACTACTTTTTCCACTTTTGTCGAGCATTTGTTTTGCACCTGTAAACAACCAATTTTCCTCTATACAAAAGCCAATCAATGCAACGAGTTGTTTGCTTAGTAAAGAAAATAAAAAGGAAAATCTTGAAATTACGTTTCAAGATGGTGCAGGGTATAAAAAAATATCTTGTGTTGAATTTAAAAACCAAGACTACTGCCGTGCAGAATTAGAAAATTTTGAGTTTGATGCGCATTTTACTGTGGTAAGTGCTACCGTATATTTTTCAGGCGCCAATTTTAGAAATACAGAAAAAGGTTTTATTCTTAGCAATAGTTTAAAGCCTATTAAGCATTTAATGGATTGTTGTAAACCAGGGTCTATAGTGGTGTTTGATGAAATAAAAGTAAAGGGGCCGGATAATAATGTTAGTACAATACAAGGATTAAGTTTATCTTTATTTTGATTTTTCATTTTTACAACATTCCCTTTATATAAGGAGTATTAGCAATTGGTATTGCCTCGTAGAGGCTACCTATTTGTAATCAAAAATATAAATGATAGCAAGCATGCCGTACGTACGCAACCATGAAATATAAGGGTAGCCGCCATGCGGCAAAGTTTATTATCGTTTAAGTTTTTTACAAATAGGTAGTGCCCATGGCACAAAAATACATAGTGCTCATCGTTTAATTATTTTTGCTAGTAGTACATAAAGTAATTTTTATTAGGCACTACTACATGTCGTTGGTACGCCTGCCACAGCTTGCCCACCCTTCGATACCAAACGACGGCGAGCGCTACAACGATTGAAAGGAAATAGGATTGGAGCTACCAACGAAGGAAAAGAAAACCAACACACAAACCATAGCATCATTTCGCTAGTGGATGATGAATAAATTTGCTCATTCAATATTTCCATATTGCTCCTACACCTGCTTCCCACAATTTTTTATTCAGTGTTGGAATAATTACATCCAATATTTCCGTTCCCCTACTTTTAAGAATAGCCCATTCAGCATTTAGTTCTTTCATCCTGTCCAAGGATGGTTTATTTATACTTGGAATATCACTTTCTGTTTGATTAATTAGAAATAAATAATTGGCAGTAAATTTAGCAGGAAAATTATCTGCATCATCATACACTTTTGTTTTTCGCTGTATCATATCTTCGTCCCATGCTTTCATCTTTTTTTCAATTACCAAGGCTTCTGTTTTTAATGGGGCATATTTATTATCATGCATCGTAGCAAGCAACGATTCAAGTTGTACTCTTTTCTCATTAATATTGTTTATCATTTTATGCATGGTAGTCAATTCTTTTTCCATGCTGCTCATCATGCTGTTATATTCATTGTATAAAGCGACAGTTGTTGGGTAAGTTGGATTTGCAAGAATTTCAGCATCGGCAACAACTTTTTTATCATCCATTTTTAGTGTAATGCTGTATTTGCCAGGTATAGCTTTATGCCCTCGATAGCTGCTTTCAATATATACTTCGGGCACACCTGGCATGGTTGAATGTCGCATATTCCACACAAAACGATTCAGTCCTTTTTTATTTGACAAAAGCGGTTCTGCGGGCGGACCACCATCATATTTTTTGTAAGTGCTATCTTTCTTCGAACTAAAAGTATTTACAATATTTCCTGCAGCATCTTTTATTTCCAACGTAAGTATGGAGGAATCTTTTAGTGTAGGCACTTGGTAATAAATAACCAGCCCTGTGGATGGGTTTACTCCTCTTGTGCTATGTGCGCCTGTAAATTCTGTTTTGGTTTCATCTAATTCGCTGCTACCATTTATCAAATAAGCTGAGGAGGGATTAAATAATTTAAACGATGAATCTTTGCTGTATTGACGAATTAAACCAAGGTCATCCAACACCCAGAAAGACCTGCCTGATGTAGATGCAATTAAATTTCCTTGATGAATGCGCAAATCAGTAATGGGTACCACAGGAATATTTAATTGAAATGGCTCCCAGTTTTTTCCTCCATTCCACGAAAGGTATATTCCTGTTTCAGTGCCTGCAAACAATAAATCTTTTCTTGCTACATCTTCTCTTACCACTCTTGTAAATGCCCCAATAGGAATACCAGTATTTATTTTCACCCATGTATTGCCATAATCAGTTGTTTTATACAAACCAGGTGTATGGTCATTAAATTTATAACGGGTTGTAGCAATGTAAGCCGTGGCTTTATCAAATGGAGATATTTCTATTGCATTTATTAAACATTCGGGTAAACCAGCAGGTGTTATATTTTTCCAATGTACGCCATTATCCATCGTTAAAGAAACTACCCCATCATCGCTGCCAGTATATATTACTCCTTTTTCAAATGGCGATTCAATTACATAAGCCAATGTGCCATAATTTTCTGCACCCACGGCTTCATTGGTATAGGGTACACCTGGCTTGCCCTGTTTTTCTTTTTCATTTTTTGTAAGGTCTGGCGATACTTGTGTCCATGTTTTACCCATATCATTTGTACGCAATAAATATTGCGAGCCATGATAAAAAACACTTGGCTCATGTTTGCTCCATATAATTGGCGCATTCCAATTAAACCGGTATTTCATATCCTTTGCATCACGAGTCATATATTGAATGGGTGCCGCCATAATATTTGTACTCGCTTTTGCTTTTGTGTTTAGTACTTCAATGGTTCCTTGATAACTTCCTCCTAAAACATATTGTGGATCATCTGGATTAAATGCTAGAAAAGCACTTTCGCCACCAGCAGAATATGTCCAACTGCTAGTACCAATACCGCCGCTATTCGGTTCCCTGCTTGCAATTTTTACCGAACTATTATCTTGCTGCCCGCCATAAATATTGTATGGAAAAAGATTATCGACATTAATGCGATAAATTTGTGCGGTAGGCTGATTATGCTGACTGCTCCACGATTTACCCTTATTAAATGTAATGGCTGATCCGCCATCATCCGAAATAATCATATTATTTGAATTCGTTGGATTGATCCAGAGGTTATGGTAATCGCCATGTGTGGCAGGCATATCTTCCCATGTTTTACCGCCATCAACAGAGCGAAATGCTGAAGCGCTCATTACATACAAAGTATTTTCATTCGTAGGGTCGGGAAACATTTCAATATAATACCATGCTCTTTGTATTAAATGATTATCGTCGGATACCTGACTCCAAGTTTTACCAGCATCCGCAGACATATACAATCCACCTTCTTCTTTTTCTGAATCGCTTTCTATTAATGCATATACTTTTTCTGAATTGGAACGGCAAACAGCAACAGACATTTTTCCCATATCTTTTGGCAATCCTTCTTTCATTTTTTCCCAATGCTCACCAGCATCTGTTGATTTATACAATCCGCTACTCGGGCCTCCGCTTATCACTTTCCATGGCAGGCGCCCATGCTCCCACATGGC
>JANOZW010000149.1:0-9004 GCA_031429575.1 Ferruginibacter sp. | reverse complement strand
CTTTTATTTAACAAGTTTTATTCTGTTATTTTATTACTGTAACCATTTGAAATTATACTGAGAGAATGTGAAAGAGCATCACCACTTTTTTTGAGCGGGGTGCAAATATAGGATGGAATGATTTGGTAACAAACTTATTTTGATAATTATGATAAATAAAAAAAATAGATTTACATGAAAGCTATACAGGTAAAGGTTTACAAGAGAAAAGTTTTTTTAAATAATTTTGCATAATAATATTTTTATACAATTTTTAGGGGGATGTAGTAATATGAATTGTGTTTATGCTGATGGATATTCTTTTGATGAAGAGCTGCGGGATGGGAAGTAGTACCCCACAGTGAAGCGAAGCGGAACGAGGAGTACTACGGACAGCCCGGACAAATGCCCAAAAAAGCTTTTTTGCCGAGAGCCAAAAAAAATACTAGACGCTAGGTATTAGATAATAGATAAGGGGATTTTAAGAACACTTTTTTGAATCTACAGATTATGATAAGGTTTTAAACTTCACTTCTTTCAAAACTAGACCTTTTGCAGGTGTAGAGAAATCGGTATCGATGGCATTTTTACTTTCGATAATACTCCTGAATTTTTCGATGGTAAACTTGCCTCGCCCTACCTGTAACATAGTGCCTACAAGCCCACGTACCATACCTCGTAAGAAACGATTGCCCGTTACTTCATATAATAGTATATCGTTTTGAAGTGTCCATTGGCTTTTGGTAAGTGTACACTCATAAGTAAATACCTGTGTATTTTTCTTAGAAAAACTTTGAAAGTTTGAATACTCAATCAACAAAGCAGCAGCTTTATTTAACTTATCTATATTGAGTGCATAAGGAAAGTAAAATGCCGTATCTTCTATAAATGGGTTTTTAGATTGATAAATACTATATTCATAACTTCGACTAATGGCATCAAACCTGCAATGCGCATCATCTTCTACAAGCTGCAAACTTTTTACAACTATATCTTGGGGGAGTATGGCATTTAAATGATAGAGGGCTTTTTCGGCAATTTTATTATCTATAACAATGTCCGTATCAAAATGAAAATAATTTTGCTGTGCATGCACACCTGCATCTGTACGTGAAGAGCCGGTTAACTCAAATGCATGCCTATAATATGTGTGCAAGGCTTTTTCTACTTCTGCCTGTATGGTATTGGCATTTTGCTGTATTTGAAAGCCTGCGTATGCAGTGCCTTTGTATGCTACTTCTATAAAATACCTTGCCATTTTTTAATTACGTATCATGCTTTTAAAACGCTTTATATAATATTCATCTTTTAGCAACGCTTCTAAACCTGCAAAATTTTGTGTATCGGAAGTATATGGATATACAGCATCAAAAAATTTATATTTTCCCGCATCGTTTAAAAATAGCAAACATAAGTTTTTAATTTGCTCTACAGAATAACATTTTTGTTTGAATTGTTTTCTTGCTGCCTCCACCATAGCATCATCCGAATCTTCTGCCACCATTTTTTTTCTGGTTTTAAAGAAATCATCTTCTGTGGCATTGGCTTTACAATCTGAATTAAAAGTAAGTACAGGTTTTTCTCTTGTTACTACTGGTTCAATAATAGGCGTAGGATCTTCTTTTTTAATGGGCTCTTTTTTTTCTGCAACTTTTTCATTTGCACTTTGCATGTCTATATCAAGAAATTTTTTATCCTTTACTGGTTCTGCTTTTACCGTTTCTACATTTTTAATAACCACAGGTTCTTTTACCACGGGTGCATTTTCTATTGGAATAAATATTCTTATGGTATCAATTTTATTATTACTCTTATCAGTATAAACTAAGGTTTTACCATCATCATCATTAAAAGTTTGTATTTTTTCTATTCTATTTGAAGTGGTTTTCTCTACTTGCTTTGTGGCAACTTCTTTTACAGCAATAGGTTCTTCTTTCACAAGTGCTGGCGTTACTTCTTTTTTAACAGAAAGGTTGGTATTGGCAACACCAGATAATGTTGTTGCAAAAACATCGTCATTATCTGCTGTTGTTTTAACTGTTGAAGATGCTGGTGAACCGTTCATGGATATTTCCATGGTTTGAATATTGTATAAGCCCCATCCCTTATCTCCAAAATTTTTTAATAAATAACCAACATCGCTCGTGCCGATTGCAATATTAAAAGATTGTTGTACCCATTGATCTTTTGGGAAACCAACGGAGAGTGCATACGTGCCAGTAGTTAATTTAGGTATAACCAAATAGCCTGCCGCAGAGGAACTCATAATCTTATCCTTCATTTTAATATAGAAGGGTTGCTTATTATCTGTTTGCACATACACAAAATAATTTTGCTGTGCTCTGGTAGCAACAGATATAAATAAAACCAAAGCCAGTTGTAACATTTTTTTCATGGTAATCGTTGTATGCACAAAAGTAGAGATTTAGAAGCATTTACCATTTATAAAAATTTATAGTTCTTTTACCATTTCTGCCTTTATTTTTACAAAACATTATAGGCTATACGATGGTTTTACATTTGTAGAAACAATGGCCTGTACATACGAGGCACTTTTATAAAACAAAAAAATCACACATGAAACGAATTTTAATGCTGTTTTGCATTGCTACTTTACCTGCAACAATTTTTGCTCAAGCAGGAGAAGAGCCACAAGACACTTCTTGGAAAAAAGTACTAAGAGAAAGTTATCCCAAAACAAATGTACTTGTACATACCAAGCTAGATGTACGTTTTGACTATGATAAAGCCTATCTATATGGCAAAGAGTGGTTAACACTACAACCACACTTCTACCCTACTGACTCTGTATTGCTTGATGCAAAAGGCATGGATATAAAAGAAGTAGCCATAATGAAAGGCGCTACGAAAACGCCATTGAAGTACACATATGACGGCATGCAAATAAATATTAAGCTGGACAAAACCTATATGGGCGCTGAAAAATACACATTGTATTTTGACTATGTGAGCAAGCCAAATGAAATAAAAAGTAAAGGTAGCGCTGCAATTACCGATGCTAAAGGATTGTATTTTATAAACCCAACAGGTGAAGAAAAAGACAAGCCTACACAAATATGGACACAGGGTGAAACAGAAGCCAATAGTGTGTGGATGATTACCATAGACAAACCAAACCAAAAAACTACACAGGAACTGAGCATGACAGTGCCCAATAAATATGTAACATTAAGCAATGGACTTTTGATAAGTAAAAAAGTAAATGCAGATGGTACAAGAACGGATAATTGGAAAATGGATTTACCTCATGCACCATACCTTTTCTTTATGGGTGTGGGCGATTTTGCCATTGTGAAAGACGTGCCTTACAAGGGTAAAGAAGTAAGTTATTATGTAGAAAAAAGTCAAGAGCCATATGCAAAAAAAGTATTTGGTAACACACCTGAAATGATAAAATTCTTTTCTGAAAAACTAGGTGTGGATTATCCTTGGCAAAAATACAATCAAATAGTAGGCAGAGATTATGTGAGTGGTGCTATGGAAAATACCACGGCTACATTACACCAAGAAAGTGCTTACCAAAACAATCGCCAATTGGCAGATGGCAATGCATGGGAAGAAACAATAGCGCATGAATTGTTTCACCAATGGTTTGGAGATTTGGTAACGGCTGAAAGCTGGAGCCACCTTACGGTGAATGAAAGTTTTGCTAACTACAGTGAGTATTTGTGGAATGAATATAAATATGGCTCTGACGCAGCTTATGAGCATAACGTAGAAGATATGCAAGGCTATATAGCAAGTGGTAGTGAAAAGAAAGATCTTGTACGTTTTCATTATGCAGACAAAGAAGATATGTTTGATGGAGTAAGTTATAACAAAGGTGGAAGAATATTAAACATGCTTAGAAATTATGTGGGTGATGATGCATTTTTTAAATCGCTCAATAATTATTTAACTACCAATAAATTTAAGGCAGGAGAAGCAGGACAATTACGTTTAGCTTTTGAAGAAACTACTGGCAAGGATATGAACTGGTTTTGGAATCAATGGTATTATGGAAGTGGCCACCCGAAACTAAAAATAGATTATTTGTATGATGACGCAGCAGGTAAAGCTTCTGTAATAATAGAACAAACACAAAAGAGTGGAAAGATTTTTAAACTACCTCTTGCAATTGATGTATATAATGGTACAGATAAAAAAAGATACAATATGGTTGTAGAAAATAAAATAGATACACTTTATTTTAACTTCACAACAAAACCTACTTTAATAAATGTAGATGCCGATAAATTATTATTAGCAGAAAAAACAGACAACAAAACAGAAGAGAATTTTATTGCTCAATTGAAAAATGCAAAAAACTATGTAGATAGAAAAGAAGCCATTGATTTTTTTGCAAAGAAATCTAGCCCAGAACTTGCAAAAGGCTTGAGTGATAAATTTGGTGGGTTGAAAATATTGACCATGCAAAAACTTGCTACATCTCCTTACAAAGCAGATAAAGTGGTACTTGGGCAAATAGAAGACCTTGTAAAAAGTAGCAATAAAAAAGTAAAAGCTGCTGCTATTAATTACTTGGTAAAAAATGGCGATGCAAAATATTTGTCTATTTATCAAGCTGCTGTAAATGACTCTTCATATAGTGTAGCTGGTGCAGCACTTAAAGGATTAGTAGCACTGGATGCAGCCAATGCTTACACACTTGCAAAGAAATTTAGTAGTGATGCTAAAGGCGCTTTGGGTGCTGTAGTAAACGATATTTTAATTGATAACGGTACAGAAGCTGATTTTGATTTTATATCCAAGATGTATGCTGATGCTCCGCTTTCTTTTGAGAAAGTAACCATGACAAAAAAGTTTGCAGAATACCTTGGTAAATTAACCAACGTAAGCAAAATAAAAGCTGGGATAGATAAGATTATGGATTTTAGAAATCTCATACCTGAACAGTTTAGAAGTAATGTAGACCCTGGTTTTAAAACTGCCCTTGATAAATTAGGAAAAGCTAAGGGAACAGAAGTAGAAGATTATATAAAATCGGTTTTTAAATAAAAAATTGTTTGGTTGAAGAAAACGGCTCTCAGAAATGGGAGCCGTTTTTTGTGGTATAGTTTTTTTATGTATGCTCCATACTAAATCCTTCATGTGCTATTTCTAATTCTTCCATTGCAACATTACTTTCACTTGCAATTAATATTGGACTTGTATATTTTACCGGGAATGCATTTTTTACCTTCCAAATTACTACAGGTTCGTGAGACTCATTTAACAAACTAATTGTAATATCCCTTCTCTGAATTGTATTTAAATTAGCTGTATTTATCCATTGATAAAATTCATTGTCCCCAGCTATTATTCCTCTTTTAAAAACAAGATTACTATATTTTATTCTACCAGGCATCAATCTATCATTATATTCAGGACTAGCACTCTCTCTATGATGTATCACCTCAATTTCTACATCTAAGCCACTTACTTCAGTAAAAGAAATTCTACTGCCACCCCATTGTACTGTAAAATGATATGTTGATAACGGGTTATTAATTGCCATAATAAATTGTATTAATTTTTTTAATCTGAAAAATATCTTTTTTAGTAAAGCTACCACACATTAAAAATAATATTAATTTGTTTAATTTAGCAAAAAAAATTATGAACTTATCAAAATATAAATTAGAATCTTAATTTATTAAAAACCATACCCCCAGCTCATACCCCTTCAACCCCAGTCCGCTAATAACCCCCACACACTTTGCAGATACGTGTGAGTTTTTTCTAAATTCTTCCCTGCCAAAAATATTAGAGATATGTACTTCTATTACTTTTGTGGTAATGGCTGCAACTGCATCTCCGAGTGCAACGGATGTATGTGTATAACCACCAGGGTTTAAAATAATACCATCATAAGAAAACCCATATTGCTGTATAGCATTTATCAACTCCCCTTCTACATTGCTTTGAAAATAGGTAAACTCAATTGTAGGAAAAATTGTTTTCAATTTTTCTAAATAGGTTTCAAAAGTTTCGTTGCCGTAAACCTCGGGTTCTCTTGTACCAAGTAAGTTTAGGTTAGGCCCGTTTATGATGGCTATTTTCATGTAAGCGTTTTAAATTTTTGAAATCTAAAGATTGAAAATTGAGCGTTGAACATTGATTATTGAACATTTTCTACTTTGTATTTTTCAATGTTCAATAATCAACAAACAATTTTCAATACTCAAGTAATCACCTCTCTGCTAACTAGCAATCTTCTCATGCTTCATCATCCCCACAAAATCATCAAACAAATACCTGCTATCATGTGGCCCAGGTGTAGCTTCTGGATGGTACTGTACAGAGAACGCTTTTTTATTTTTAATTCGTATCCCTTCAATGCTGTCATCATTCAAATTTACATGTGTTATTTCTACATTTGGATTATTGTGCACGGCTTTTGCATCTACACCAAAGCCATGATTCTGCGTAGATATTTCACTCTTGCCAGTAATAATATTTTTTACAGGATGGTTTAATCCTCGGTGACCGTTGTTCATTTTAAAAGTAGGTATATCATTTGCCAAAGCAAGTAATTGATGCCCAAGGCAAATACCAAACAAAGGTTTATCAGCAGCCATTATTTGCTTTACTGTTTTTATAGCATACTCCATTGGTGCAGGATCGCCAGGGCCATTGCTAATAAAATATCCTGTTGGACTAAATTTTTCCAATTCTTCAAAACTTGTTTTTGCATTAAATACTTTTACATACACCCCTCTTTCTACCAAACAGTTTAAAATATTTCTTTTTATACCAAAGTCCAACACGGCTACTCTTATATCAGCATTTTCGTCTCCCAATGTATATGTTTCTTTTGTACTTACAACCGATGCTAGCTCCAACCCCGCCATAGAAGGCACTTCTAGCAATTGCTTTTTTAATAATGCTACATCATCTGTTTCAGATGAGATGATACAATTCATAGCACCCTTTTCACGCACATGTGCTACAAGTGCCCGAGTATCCACTCCATTTATAGCCACTACGTTTTGTTTTTCAAAATAACTTTGTAAAGAATCATCTGCTAAAAAGCGACTATACTTTTCTTCTAAATTCCTTCCAATTACGCCTTTTACTTTTACCCCATCACTTTCCACATCATCTGGGTTCACACCATAGTTACCAGTATGCACACTATTCATTATTAAAACTTGCCCATAATAACTGGGGTCTGTAAATACTTCTTGGTAACCAGTCATGCCTGTGTTAAAACAAATTTCGCCTGTGGTAGTACCAATTTTTCCGAAAGCAGTTCCCGTAACTACTGTGCCGTCTTCTAATAATAATATCGCTTTTATAGAATCGTTATTTGCCATGTAAGAAAATAGTTTTTGCTTATTGTTAATAATTATTTTAGTTGCTTAATTTTTATTGCTTCAGTACTATTGCCATTTTGCAATAAAATCAAATTAGTTACATTTCCTTCTTTATCCTTTACAAATTCCAATTGTGCTTCTACTACTTTTAAAAAGAAATCAGTTTCACTTTTTGCAAAAATAGGAAAAGCTTTTTGTCCTGTAAGTTGCGTTTTTAATACATCATTATCCCAGAAAATTTTTACTGTTACTTCAGGGGCTAACTCATATTCTCCTAAATATTTCTCAATAATATCTTTGGAAACCAATACCTCATTCTCTTTCACCTCATTTTTTTTTGGTAAAGTGTATATTACATCTCTTATTTGCTTTATTGGAAAAGTAGAACGTTCATTATTTTGTAAAAGTATTATTGTTTTATTGCTATCCAAATTTCTTTCTATAAATGTTGCATAACCAGGCCAGCTGCCTGTATGGTTCACTATTTTACCAAAATTTTTATTGTTATCCACTTGCCAGCCAAAACCATAGTTACTCTTTTTTCCTGTGGTTAAAGTTACTACAGAAAAGATTTCTTTTCTATCATCAGCATTTATCAAAACATCTGAATACAATGCTTTATCCCATTTCAGCAAATCTCCTATAGTTGAATTTACCGTACCATCACCCACTATACCATCCAGCCAAATTACCATGTTTGTATCATCATAATCATCTGGCAATACATTTTTTTTTGCCTTTTCAAGATACACATAACCAAAAGCATAATTCTTTATTTTTTTTGGCGCAAGCCTTCTTGTATAAACAAATGAATTTGTCATTTTCAAAGGTTTAAAAATTGCTTTATCCAAATATTCTTTATACGAAAGACCAGATGCTTTTTCTATTACACTAGCAAGAAGCGCATAGCCTGTATTACTGTACTCATATTTTGTATTTGGCTTAAACAAAATAGCAGGCTTGGTTTTAGCGAATATATTTATGAGGTCTTTATTTGTGGCTATTTTACTTTTATCAAAAATTGTATCCATAATACCCATATAATCTGGTAATCCTCCTGTATGATTCAAAAGGTTTCTTATTGTAATGTTTTCGTAAAAGTTAAGTGCTGGAATGAACTTATCAAGTTTATCTTCATAATTCAATTTGCCTGCTTTTTTTAGCAATACAATTGCCATGGCAGTAAACTGTTTTGATACCGAAGCCAATTCAAAAATGGAATTCTCCGTAAGTTTCTCTTTTGTGGTTTCATTGGCAAAGCCATAGCTATTCTTGTAAATCACCTCTCCCTTTTCTGCTATAAGTATATTCCCATTAAATTTCCCTTTAGAGTGTAGCTCAGCAAAAATGCTATCCAGTTTTTGAACTTTTGTTTGTTGCGAAAACGAAACTTGTGTTATCAATAAAATTGTAACAAATAAAATAATAAACTTCTTTGCCATAAGTTGTTAAATTTATATTATACATACAATGATATAAAAAAAGCTCCGATAAAAATATCGGAGCCTTACATGAATTTTGTTATTGCATAATTATGCTTCTTTTCCGTTGTTTAATTTTGCTTTCAATTCTTCTAACTCATCCATTTTACCATCAGCAGCAAGTTGAGCTTGTTGTGCCCAAGTTGTTGGGTCTAAATGACCAACTTTTGCAGTAGAAGCCGTTAAAATTTCTTTTACTTTATCAGCAGCCGTAGCAGCTAATTC
>JANOZW010000148.1:0-4571 GCA_031429575.1 Ferruginibacter sp. | reverse complement strand
GGTGTCACCTCTAATTTACCTACCGACAATTAAATATAACCTAATTATTATTTTCAAAAAATAATGCCTTTATTTTGCATCTGTGATAAAACGAATACTTGCCTTACTTAAAAAAGATATTATGCTGGAGCTACGTCGACAGCATACTTTTTATGGCATATTGTTGTACATAGCTTCTACCGTTTTTGTATTGTTTCTTTCTATGCCTGATAGCCCCGATGCCAATATTTGGAACAGCCTTTTTTGGGTAATACAATTGTTTGTTTGCGTAAATACAGTAGCCAAAAGTTTTTTAGCAGAGAGTAGGGGATTGATGCTGTACTACTATTCCATCACATCTCCTGTTGAATTTATCATTGCCAAATTATTGTTTAATGTAATACTTATGCTTATCATGAGTGCCATTAGCTTATTGTTGTTTTTTATGTTTCTTACCAATCCTGTGAGTGATTCATTACAATTTTTAGGCATTGTATTACTAGGTGGTACAAGTATTAGTCTTACTTTTTCGCTCATGAGTGCTATTGCTGCTAAGGCACAACAAAACGCTGCATTGATTGCTATACTTGGCTTTCCTGTTATTTTACCTCAGCTTTTATTATTAATGAAATTAAGCAAATCTAGCTTCGGCGAAGTGTTTAAAGAAGGGGCAGTGTGGCAATTAGCTGGCCTTATAACTGGCTTAGATATGTTGGTATTTGTATTGGCGGTAATATTATTTCCATTTTTGTGGAAGGAGTAGGGGAAACTATAATCTGAAATATTTGCTTCATAAACATAAATTAGTATTAATTTTATATAGATAGATACATTTTTAAGTAAAACTGTGTAATTTGCTAAATATTAGTATTCAAATATGCCAACTCCCCAAATTCGAATAAAGACTGAAAATTTTCGTGCAATATCCAATGCGGATATTATTATAAACGGTATAACTGTTGTAGCAGGTGAGAATGGGTGTGGCAAAAGCACTTTATCTAAGCTTTTATATTATTTATTCAAAACAGCCTCTAATTATGATTCATTAGTAAATAAAGAGTTTAGACCTAAATTGAGGGATATTGAGAGATTTTTAGAAATTTTGGTTTCTGATATTAATTCATTATCAAGAAAACGAAATATAAGAGAGGAGTTCGCAGAACTTTGGGATTTAAAAAAAGATTCTGAATTATTGAACGAAAATCAGATGGAAAAATGGGTTTCATTTGTTCGAAAAATTGAAAATAATTATTATTCTCAACCTTCTCTCTTTAAGGATAATAAAGAACTGAATCCTCGTATGAATACAAGGCTTAAATTTATTGTTAGAGATTTAATAAATGAGAAGGAAATTAATATTGACAACAATACTATCCCATTTAAAAAAATTATTGAGTTAATTCAAGAAAGATTTAATGATGCTTTTCAAAAAATTAAATCTCGTCCAACATCTTTATTTTTAACAGCTTTAAAAAATGTTTTTTCGGAAGGTGAGTTGCCTGAAAAATTTGAAGTGTTTGAGTTTGAGGAAGAAATTGTTTCTATTAACAAACAATCTTTATCGATACCCTATTCTGTTCAAAATGTAATTTATATTGATACTCCTATGATGCTGGGAGTTGAAGATTCTCAAATTGAATACTGGGAAGATTTAAATGAGCTATTGCACAAAAAAGGTCAACCAGCAATGTCTAAACTTTCTCAAACAATAAGTAATGAAATAATTAATGGAGATGTATCTTTAGATGACAATACTCTTTTATACACGAATGACTTTTCGTTTAAAAGGTCTGATGGTTCAATCTTTAATCTTTTGGATTGTGCTACTGGGATTAAATCATTTGCAATACTTCAATTGTTGCTTAAAAATGGTTCATTAACTGATAAAACACTTTTAATCATTGACGAACCTGAGTCGCATTTACATCCACAGTGGATAATTGAGTATGCTAGATTAATTGTTTTGCTTAATAAAGAAATTGGAATTAAATTTTTTATTGCTAGCCATAATCCTGATATGGTGAGTGCTATTAAGTATATTTCAAAAAAAGAAAATGTTGAAAAAGATTTGAATTTTTATTTGGCCGAAAAATCGAATAATAATTTTCTTTACGACTATAAACACCTAGAAACTAATATTGAACCAATATTTGAATCCTTCAATATTGCTCTTGATCGAATTAATGAATATGGAAATTAGAATATGAAATACTGCAAAGAAACTACATCCAATCACCCTGCTTTAAATTTATTTCCTATTTGTTTAGAGGAATTAAACAAATTAATTTGTTGTGAAGGATATAGTGGAGAAATACCTTTTTTTTCTCATGGTGAAGTTGTAATTAATTTGGATTTACTTGAAGAAAAATTAGCTTTTCAAGAAAATAATCGATTGTTAAATAAGTCTATGGATTTTGGTTTTGGGGTTTCTAATCAAGATTCTTCTGATAAATATTTTATTCTATCTGAATTGAGATTGAATTATGACAATCCTAATAATTTGAAAGGAGAGGATGTTATTGGAAAAGTAAAGGGTTCTTTGTTATCTATAAAAAATGAAATTCCAATTTATGAAAAATTCATTTTTATTTTTAAAACAAATCAATTAGAAGAGGCTAGAAGTAGAATGTTCAGAATAAGTCCTAGAATTCCCAATAACTATATTGTTATGGATTTACAGAAGTTGAGAGATTCTTATTTCAATTAGAATTTACTCCACAAAAAAGCCCCGCATTTCTACGAGGCTTCTTCTATCAAATCAAAAATTATCTTCTATCCTTTGGTGGGCCATACACTCTTTTTCTTTCTCTTGGTGCAGATCCTACTTCTCTTGTACCTTTACCTTGTCCTTCATCGGTAGGGCGTTTAAAACCACCATCAGCTTCGTTCATACGGACAGTACGGTTGTTGTAGCGTTTGCCATCAAGCGATTTTATCATTTGGCTTGCACTTGCACTATCACACTCTATCCAAGTGTTCATATCTCTAATATCTATCTTACCTAAAGATTCTTTGCTAAGGTTGCTTTCGTCTAATACAAATTGCAACATGCTAGCTTTGTAAAAACCATCTTTGGTACCAAGGTTTACAAACAATCTTGTATAACCATTATCTCTTCTATTAAAACTACTGCGTTCGTTTCTACTACCATCTCTATTGCTAGATTGGCGGTCGCCACTACGTTCGTTATTCATTGGTCTTCTACCTGCATCTTTTGCATTTAAGTCTTCAGCATTTTGGTAATACTTTAAGAAATGGTCAAACTCTAACGCAGCCACTCTTTGCAACACTTCTTCTTTTGTTACGTCTGCAAATTTTTCCATTAAGTCTGGTAAATAAGTCTCGTAATCGCCATGAGAAATATCTGTTTGTATCAACTTATCCATGAAATGGAAAAATTGTTTTCTACAAACATCACTACCGCTTGGTATATCCATTTTATGAAATTGTGCATTTACCATTTTCTCTAAACTTCTAATTTTAAAAGTTTCTCTTGTATGGCAAATACTCAAACAAATACCAGTTTTACCAGCACGACCTGTACGTCCACTTCTATGTGTATATACTTCCATATCATCTGGCAATTCGTAGTTGATAACATGCGTTATACCATCCACATCAATACCACGGGCAGCCACGTCTGTAGCTATTAGTAACTGCAATGCTTTGGTACGAAAACGTGCCATTACTCTATCTCTTTGTTGTTGGCTAAGGTCGCCATGCAATGCTTCAATTTCGTATCCAGCTTTACTCAAACGCTCACACACATCTTGTGCATCCATTTTCGTTCTTGTAAAAATAATGCCGTACATATCTGGGTTAAAATCTATCAATCTTTTTAAAGATTCAAAACGAGAATTTGCAGGAGCCACAAAAAATTGGTGATCAATATTTACATTACCACTGTTTTTTTTGCCAACCGTTATTTCTTCCGGATTGGTCATAAAGTTTTTTGCAATAGCACGCACTTGGCTTGGCATGGTTGCACTAAACAACCAAATACTTTCTCTGTTAATGGTATTCTTCAACACAAAATCAATGTCTTCTCTAAAGCCCATGTTTAGCATTTCATCTGCTTCATCAAGTACTACATATTTTACTTTTTGTAGGTCAATGGCTTTTCTTTCAATAAGATCTATCAAACGACCTGGTGTAGCTACTACTACTTGTACGCCTCTTTTCAAATTGCGTATTTGCATCACAATAGATGCGCCTCCGTACACGGCTTCTACATTCAATCCTTTGCTGTGTTTTCTAAAATCGCTAAGGTCGTTTGTTATTTGCAAACACAACTCTCTTGTAGGGCATACGATTAATGCCTGTGGGTGCTTTTGTGTAGGATCTATCAAGTGCATTAATGGCAAACCAAATGCTGCTGTTTTTCCTGTACCTGTTTGTGCAAGCCCTACAAAATCTTTTGTGCCTGCTATCAATACAGGTATGGCTTGTTGTTGAATGGGTGTAGGTTCTGTAAAACCTAAGTCTGTTACTGCCGCTACGATATGCTCGTTTAGGCCCAATGCTTCAAATGCATTCATGGTAATTATTTGTTTAAAAAATGAAGACCGTTTAGTACTTCAATTAGCAATTTC
>JANOZW010000147.1:0-10488 GCA_031429575.1 Ferruginibacter sp. | reverse complement strand
ATTCATCATGCTTAACGGATAAATCATACTCTTTATATAAAAGTTGTAATTGCCTGCGTAAATTAGAGAGTCCAATATTTTCTTTTACGGGCTGTTCGGCAGAAGATGCTTCAGCAGAGTTTTTAACAATAAATAGTAACTGCTGCTGTTTCACTGAAAGAGAGATATCAACAAATGGCAGATTTCTTGTTTCTGAAACACCATGCTTAAAAGCATTTTCAACCAATGGTATCAGCAGTAGTGGTGGCAATGATTGTTTTATGTCATCAATTTCTATATTGAAATTAATCTGTAAAGAATCATCATAACGCAATTTTTCAAGAGCAATATAATCATTCATTATTTTCAATTCATCTTCTATTACAATATACTCTCCACCTGTTTCATACAACATAAAACGCAATATTTTTGATAAGCGTAAAATTGACTCAGGAGCCAGGTCACTTTTATCCCTTGCTAATGAATAAATATTATTTAAGGTATTAAATAAAAAATGCGGATTCGTTTGAGCTTTTAAGTAATTTAATTCTGCTTCTTTCTTTTCCGTAAGCAACTGCTGAGCAGCCTGCTTTAGTTTTATATTATTATAGATGTTACGTACTATGGCAAAAAATAAAATTGTAGCCATGCTAAATTGGGAATGAACTTTTACTTCTTTTATGACCGTTACCTGTGGTCCAAAATCCGAATAAATATGTAATTGTATCCAGAGGTATCTCCACCCATATAAACCGAATGAATAAAGTATCATCAGTGCCGGCACAAGTAAAATCCTTGAAAAAAACTTTTTCAATGGCAGTCTAAATAAGGGTAAGGCTATTTCAAATAACAGATAATTTAGAAAAGTAAGGTAGCTAATCAAGATGACACTATTAATAATTCTGTAGATAATCGTATCCCGATATTCAAAAAATTCAGCAAATGAATATAATAGGAAAAATCCAAATCCTGTCCATAAGTAAAATCGAATAACTTTTATATCAATATGCTTTTTCATTAAATTGTTTGAACAATAAAAATAAACAATTCTTTCCTTTTTGTCTTGGAAGTCTATCAAAATGACATTTCAGTCAATGAATAACACATAATGGTAAAGCAATAAAAATTCAAGTAGCAAATATTTACAAGAATTCATTTTCTCAAACATTTCCAATTGTGCTTATTGAGCTGTTTGTTTACCAAAACCCGCTTTTTATAGATGGTATATTTAATCTGCTTTATAATTATCTATTCTTGTACTTAATTGATTCATCTAAAAAAGAATAAAATGATTTTACTAAAAAGGGTTATAATTTCCTTGTTTATTTTCCTAAGTGCATTTACTGCAATAGCTCAAACAACAGTATCAAAGCAAATAGTAAACTATGAAGCGGCCAGCTGGAAACTATGGATGTTAGATAATCCACAACAATCGATTATTAATAAACCTCCAAATACTGCACAATCTAAAGTAGAATTGCAATTGATGCAATCTAGAATAAAGAAATTAGATGAAAATAAATTAGCTAAAATTACATATTGGAATGCTGGGGCTCCTGCATATAGGTGGAATGAAATTGCACCGAAATTGATAGAACAGCAACCACAAACATTGCTTCGTATGCCTGCAGCATGGATGAATATTGCCATCTATGATGCCACTATATTAGCATGGAAGGAAAAGATAAGATACAAAAGACAACGCCCCGCAATTACAAACCCTATAATCAAAGCTCCACTTACTTATTCCTATCCATGTGAGTATACAGTAACTGCCGCAGCCGCTGCAAATGTGTTTGCTTATTTTTTTCCAGAAAAACGGGATTCAATTTTACAAATGGCACATGCAGCTGCACAATCACGTATTGATGCAGGGGTACAATATTCAAGTGATATAGATGCAGGATGGAAATTAGGGGAAAAAGTTGCAAAGCAAATTATTGAAAAGGCAAAAAACGATGGCTCTTCAAAACAATGGGATGGCAACATGAATAACGATACAAAAAAATGGACTGGGACTTATCCTTTTGGCATAACAGCCGCTACATTTATACCAATTGCTCTAAACGCCCCCAACCAATTCAGGCCATTACCACCTCCCAACTTTGAAAATGACATGCAGGAGTTGAAAGACTTTAAACGAAACTTTGAATCAAATTCTAATGCTTACTATTGGGCCAATTTTGGCAGTCCCGATTATTGGTCTGGTATAGCGGCACAGAAAATGTTTGAATACCGAATGAGTGATGATGCACCAGAAGCTGCCCGAATATATGCTACGTTATATATTGCATATCATGATGCAGTTATTTCCATTTTTGATGCAAAATATGCGTATTGGGGCATAAGGACTTTTCAGTACGACAGCACTTATAAACCTTTGTTATCAACACCTCCATTTCCTGGTTATCCATCTGGTCATGCTATAGGAGCTTCCACTTCAAGTACTGTATTGGCTTACTTTTTCCCCGCCGATGCTGCACAGTTTCATCAGTTGGCCAAAGACTGTGCACAGTCAAGGTTTGATGCTGGTATTCATTTTAGAACTGATAATGAAGTGGGCTTGCAAATGGGAAATGAAATTGGAAAATTTGTTGTAGAAACGCTTATTAATAAATAACTAGATTAATTAATATTTTCAATAATTTTAAAATATTGTACTCCTATAATTTCAATGTGTCAGAAACAATTAAACACTCATTTGATGCTGAAACAATGCTTATAGTTTTGGCTTTTACGGCAATATTTGTTTGCGTTGAAAGTGGAGTATTAGATATGTTGTATGGCTTAAAATGTTGATTTTTTTTTTAGAATGGACAACAACAGCAAATAAAATTTAGATTATTAGCAAAAAATAATAGGAAAGAATTAAAAAATATTTAGCAATAAAATTTTATTCTTAATCGGAATTACAATGTTGTTGACAAATATAAAAAACGATACCAATAATTTAAACAGTTTAATAAAATATCAATGAATGAAACAATCTATCATACACATTGCATTAGTAGTAAGAGATTATGATGAAGCCATAGATTTCTATACCAAAAAACTACATTTTGAGTTGGTTGAAGATATATATCAACCAGAACAAAACAAAAGATGGGTAACAATTGCTCCACCTAATTCGACAGGTGCAATAATTTTATTAGCAAGAGCCTCAAAACCTGAACAAATAGAATTTATAGGAAATCAATCAGGTGGAAGAGTATTTTTATTTTTAAACACAGACGATTTTTGGCGTGACTATAACGCAATGATTAAAAAAGGTATTGAATTCGTTAGAGAACCAAAAAATGCAGAATACGGAATGGTTGCTGTATTCAAGGATTTATATGGTAACTTATGGGATTTATTAGAATTAAAATCTGACCATCCGATTTCAAAAAGAATTAAGATGCTATAAATTTCTTTTCTTATTTAACCAATTAAATTTTTATGACCGACAAAAAACAAATATTAGAAGATTACAAAATAAACATCAGAATAATACTTTCTGCATTATGGACAGCAATAATGTTTTGTTACATCTATGGCGACTATTTTGAGCTGTATGTTCCCCAAAAAGTAGCAGGACTTTTAAACGGACAAAACTTTTTAGATAGCCCGATGAAGTTATTTATAACAACTTTTATATTAACGATTCCAGCTTTAATGATTTTTTTATCATTAATATTAAATCCGAAATTGACAAAATTGCTAAATATTGGAGTAGGAATATTTTTTACACTATTTACATTATTAGTAGGAATATCATCTATAACAGAATGGAGGGCATTTTATGTTTTTCTTTCTTTACTTGAAAGTATATTAACAGCAATAGTTGTCTTTAAAGCATGGAATTGGCCAAAAAATAAATTGATAAATATTAAGTAATCAAATTATGGCAACAGAATTTTCAAACAAAAAATTAGCAAGAATTGCAGGGCTTTTATATTTAGGTGTAGTATTGACAGGGATTTTTACGTTAATGTATGTTCATTCTAAACTTATTGTATCGGACAACTCTGCACTAACTTATCAAAATATTTTTTCTTTTGAACAGCTTTTTCGACTTGGTATTATTGGTGGTTTACTATGTTATATTTTATTTCTTTTTTTATCACTTGTTCTGTATAAATTATTAAAACCAGTCAATAAAAGCTACGCTAATTTAATGGTTCTTCTAGCCATTTTAAGTGTACCTATATTTTTCATAAATGTTCAAAATGAATTTACCGTTCTTTCTCTTGTAAGTGGTACAAACAATCACTTTGGTTTTTCGGTAGAACAAATCCAATCACAAGTTATGTTATACCTTGACCAATATGATAATGGCATGCGAATTGTTCACATATTTTCTGGGCTTTGGTTATTCCCATTTGGTTATTTAGTTTTCAAATCTGGGTTTCTTCCAAAAATCTTAGGTATATTATTAATGCTTGGCTGTTTTGGCTATTTAATAAATTTCGTAGGACATACCTTAATACCAAATTATTCTAAAATCGGCATTGCATTTTATATCAACTTACCTGCAAGTCTCGGTGAAATTGGTACATGCCTTTGGTTGTTAATAATGGGGGCAAAGGAAAAGTTAGGCATGAAATAATTTTCTGATAATATAATATGACAATTCAAATAGAGAATAATACAGGTGTAGAATTGATAAACTAAATACATTGGCTATCAATTTTTGAAATGTTCATCTAAGCCACAAAAAATTGATATGACGCTGAAACCTAATAATTCTTTACTTTTATGCGTATTTTTTTTATGTAGGAAGTGATTTTTTGTAAAATTAAACTTACATCTTTTACAGAAAACTTCTTTTTATTCATAAATAAGATTTGATTACCAACTTGCATTAAGGTCTTTTTGTTATAGTCTATTTTATCAAAAATGCAAAGAAACGATTTAATTAGAGATACAAATATTTATAAATTAAAAACTCAATGGACAACTCCATAATTGATTTCATATTACAATTCATAAAGTTATCCGAAGATGAAGTAAACGTTATAACTGAACAAAACCTATTTAGGCAATACAAGAAAAATGACTTTTTATTATCTGATGGTAAATATGCCAAGGACTGTTATTTTATAATTCAAGGTTGTGTGAGATCTTATTACGTAAAAAAAGGAGAAGAACGCAACACGGACTTTTTTTTTGAATATGAAACTATCAGACCTGTTAGCTATCAAACGAAACAACCTTCACAATATTATTTGTCCTGCATAGAAGACTGCATAATTGCAATTGGTAATGAAACAAGAAACCAAAAATTGATGGAACAAATTCCAAATTTATCATCGCTTATTTTGCAGATAAATGAAGGATTGCTTATTCAAAAAATAATAGAATTTGATAGTTTTTAAAATCATAATCCTGAAGAACGGTATTTGATGCTTCTAGAAAACAAACCTGAACTTTTGAATCACATACTTCTTTATCATTTGGCTAGCTATTTAGGTTTTACGCAAATATCTTTAAACAGATTACGAAGTAGAATAACACGAAAATAATTATAGTAATTTTTGATTATTATCTTTTTTTAAATTTTTCATGAAAGCTATGGAGGAATTTTGTTTCTTAAAATTTTAAGAAACAAATTATGACAGAAAATACTTTCAGTAAGAACAATGCCAGACTAACGGGCTTTTTTTATTAAAGCCGCTATTACATCTATAGTTGGTCTAAAACTTTATGACCCAATTTTAAACGATAACAGTTTTCTGTTATCATTAAGTAATCATTATGCTCAAATTATTTTTGGTGTCATAAATGAACTGATTTTAGTTGCTACAGCTACAGAAACATGTATAATACTTTTCCTATTACTGAAACGTTATAGTGAAAGAATGGCATTAGGTTACTTATGTTTTAGATTATTAGAAGTAGTGTTTATTATGATTGGTATTTAAGTATTCTTTCAGCACTAGCAGTTAGCGAACATTACACTAATGGCGTAATAAGTGATAAAGGCAATGCACAAAGTCTTATGCAAAAATTTATTAGCCTTCATAAATTGACTTTTATATTAGGGCCGAACTTTATGTTAGCAATAAACACATTCATTTATAGCTATGTTTTTTATTAAATCTTAAGTTGTACCTAAAAATCTTGCTAGACTGGGTTTAGTATCTTCATTTTTAATTATGGTAGCAGCAGTTTTAGAATTGTTTGGAATTATTCAGCAAACTTCTATTTGCGGAATTTTGCTTGCATTGCCAATTGCCTTATATGAAATGACACTGGCAGGACGGTTAATAAAGAAAGCTAACAAATTTTCAATTTAGGCGGTAAAATATAAAATGATATTTATCCAATTTTAACATTGTATATCTGCAAGCTTTTGCCTAACTGTAATATGCATAAAAAACAGTTTTACAGTTGAGAATATTACATGCTTGTGGCTAGGCATTTATATAAGTTTGAAATGAAAACAATACTAGCATACTTAATTATCGAAATTAATAAAAAATAATTAATTATTGTTTTACAATAAATAATTACTATATTTGCATTATTAATTAATTTTTTTCTATATGAACAATGTAAAATTAGTTTCCAAACTTCTTTTTTATTTAACCCAGTTTTTAGCTGGCTTCTACTTTTTAATGGTTACACACTCTAGTATAGCGTTGCTTACTGGGTGGTCCTTAAAATTCAAGGAAAATGGAAAATATTTTCAGGTAAGTTTCCCATTTACAAAAACCCCCATTTTAACTGGCGATTATAATCTACCTTATATTTTTTTAGAGTTTTTATTTCCAATCGGCCTTTACGGGCTTTTCTTTTTGCTATTAAGTAATGTATTTAAACTCTTTTTTCAATCTAGATTATTCACTAAAAACAGTATTAAGCATTTAAAAATATTTTACCGGAGTAATTTTATTATGCCAGGCATAATGTTTTTGCTGGTTAGTTTTATTTGCCAACCGGAAACTAGTGGGATAATAGTAATAGTGTTGCATGGGATTATTGGCATTTTTGCATTTTTTCTTTCGGCAATTTTCAAGCAGGGAGTAGCCCTTCAAAACGAACAAGACTTATTTATTTAATTATGCCAATAATCGTAAACATAGACGTCATGCTTGCCAAACGCAAAATGCAAAGTAAAGAATTGGCTGAAATTTTAAATATTACTCCCGCTAATTTATCAATACTCAAAACTGGGAAAGCCAAAGGTTTTCGATTTGATACTTTGGAAGCCATTTGTAAAGCACTCGATTGTCAACCAGGTGATTTATTAGAATTTCAACAATAATAAAAACAAAGCCGAAAAAAATAAGGTAAACCTTTAGTTTAAAAATAAAAATGTCAAGAAATTGGCATGCAGAATTATTGTCTCAACTTAAAATAAAAATCATGAAAAAAAAACTAATTTTAGCATTATTATTAATTATTCCAACTCTTATATTTTCTCAAAATATAAATAAGAATTCTTTGAACGACTATTTTAATCAACTTGAATCAAATAATAAATGGATGGGATCAGTTACAATTTCTTCAAATAAAAAAATTATCTATGAAAAATCTATTGGGTTTTCTGATATTGATGAAAAAACTAAAAACTCTAAGAACACAAAATATAGAATAGGTTCAATTTCAAAAATGTTTACAGCAGTATTAATTTTAAAAGCTATTGAAGAAAATAAGATACAACTCAATGAAAATATTGAAACATTTTTTAAGGAAGCTACTTTCTCAAAAAATGTAACAATAAAACATTTACTCTCGCATCAAAGTGGAATTGGAAATTTTCTTGCTTATGAAATTTTTAATGATTGGAAAATTGAGAAAAAAAGTGAGTCAGAAATGTTAAAAATAATTTCAAATAGCGGAAAAGATTTTGAGCCTGGCTCAAATGTAAAGTACAGTAATTCCAATTACTATATTCTATCATTGATTTTAGAAAAATTATATAATAAAGATTTTTCACAAATAGTAAAGGAAAAATTAATTATTCCGTTAAAATTGAAAAATACCTATGTAGATAAAGTAAGTTCTTTTAAAGAAAATGAAACAAGATCTTATTACTTTAAAAATCAGCAATGGGTAAGAGATTCAGAAACGAATATGAGTATAGCATTAGGGTCAGGTAATGTGATTAGTACAACATCTGACTTGAATTTGTTTTTGTTTGCTCTTTTTACAGAAAAAATTATTAATTCAAAGAGTATTGCTCAAATGAAGACTTTCGACAAAAAATTAGGTTTAGGCTTAATGGATTTGTCTTTTAAAAATATTGATATAATTGGACATACTGGCGGTATTGATTGTTTTAGCTCAATATGCAGTTACATTTCTTCAAAGAACGCTATAATTACAATCTGTTCTAACGCTAATAATACAAATAACAAGCTCATTTTTGAAGCATTAATGAAAGGATTGAATAATGAACCAATTGAATTTCAAATAGAAAATGTAATAAAAGTCACATCTGCTGAATTGGATAAGTTTCTTGGAACTTATAAAAGTGAACAAGTGCCTTTTAAACTAATTTTTACAAAAAGTAAAGATATTTTGCAAATGCAAGCAACAGGCCAACCTATTGTTGATATTGAATATAAAGGGGGTAATGAATTTATATATCAGAAAAGGAATATGATTTTCAATTTTAATCTTGGAGAGAAAAAATTAAATGTTAAAATGGGACAAAGAGAAGCAACTTTTGTAAAAGAGTAAACATATCAAATTCAACTGATGTGATGTAATCGTATATTTTGCTGTTTGTATCGAAAATAAAAAATTATATAATTAGATTTTCATTTAAAAAAAAATTTAATAATCAATCAAAAAGTGAACAATTTAACAATCAAAAATCTCTCAAAAACGTATGTCAATGGTGAAAAAGCTTTGAGTAATATTTCGCTAGAAATTAACAACGGCATGTTTGGCTTATTGGGTCCTAATGGTGCAGGTAAATCATCTTTGATGAAAACCATTGCAGGTTTGCAAAGACCTGATAGCGGAAGCATATTATTTAATGGTATAGATGTAATAAAAGACCCAGATTTTATTAAAAAACAATTGGGTTTTTTGCCACAGGATTTTGGCGTGTACTCCAAAATTTCAGCGTATGATTTGCTCACTCATCTGGCTATTTTAAAAGGGTTAACAAATGCTAAGGAAAGAAAGGAACAAGTATTAACGCTGTTAAACAAAGTAAATCTATATTCAGTTCGAAAGAAGGAAGTGCATACTTTTTCTGGTGGTATGCGGCAACGTTTTGGCATTGCACAGGCTTTACTGGGTAACCCACAAATTGTAATTGTTGATGAGCCTACGGCTGGTCTTGATCCTGAAGAACGTAACCGTTTCAATAGATTACTTAGCGAAATTGGCGAAAACATTATTGTTATACTTTCCACTCACTTAGTTGAAGATGTAAAAACTTTGTGTACAGATATGGCGGTAATTTATAAAGGTTCAGTTTTAGCTTATGGTAAACCAATTGATTTTATAAATGAGTTGGATGGAAAGTTGTGGCAAAAGTCAATTGCAAAAAATGAAATGCCTGCGTATGAAAATAATTATCGAATAATTTCTACTCAATTCAATATGGGTAAATTGAATATCCATGTTCAATCAAACGATAATCCTGGTAATGAGTTTGAAGCCATTAAACCAAGTTTGGAAGATGCCTATTTCTCCATTTTAAATGGCAACAAATAATCCTATGAAAGCTTTACTAAAATTTGAGTTGAAAACATATTTTACAAAATCGGGATTTTATGTTTTGTTGTTATTGATTATTTTATCTGGTTTTTTTGCTGGATTAAACTTTCGGTTATCAATAAGTCCCGATGTTTTTAAAAACGCCCCTTATGTAACTGCTTATATGCTGGGTTTAATGAGCTTATTAAGCATATTTTTTTCTACGGTATTTGCTACACAAATCTTATTTAAGGAAACTGATGCAAATTTTAGCCTGATATTGTATGCAATGCGTCTACGTAAACATCATTTTTTGGGGAGTAAATTTATTGCAGTTTTATCTCTCAGTTTTTTATGTTTTACATTACTTACGGCAGGCTTTGCTATTGGGCAAATAATGCTGATTGATAAAAAAGAGTACACCAATTTTAATTTGTTTTTTTATGTGCAACCCTTAATAATATTTGGTTTTGTTAACACCCTATTTTGTTCGGCAATACTTTGTAGTGTAGCATGGATTAGTAAAAATAAATTATTAGTGTATGTAACAGGCTTGTTTATTTATATTTTATATATGGTTATGTTGATATTTTCCAGTTCGCCACTAATGGCTACTGGAATGCCACAATCAGCAGCCACTGTGCAGCTTTCTGCAAGCTTAGACCCCTTTGGTCTTTCTGCTTACTTCCTGCAAACAAGTACATGGACAGTCGTTCAACGCAACACTGCTTCAATTCCCTTATCAGGAATATTATTGTTTAACCGCTTAGGGGTTTTACTCTTATCCTTTCTTGTTCTTCTTACTACATTTAAAATATTTAGCTTTTCTGTTGGTGAAAAAAGGAATAAAAAAATAATACAGAAAAA
>JANOZW010000146.1:0-19494 GCA_031429575.1 Ferruginibacter sp. | reverse complement strand
CTTGTCAATTTGAATATATTGTTTCAGATTTAAATTGGACAGCTTAATAATTATACTTGGTATTATACATTCTTAAAATAATTAAAAATAGATATTTTCTGTAAAGAAAATTCACACCCTGAATATGACTGTTTAATCTTTTAAAAATAAATAATAGAATGAAATCTTCTTGTAAACGCAGCATCAATATTAGCTTTTATTTTAGTTGATATGATGGTAATGCCATTATAATCTTCTAGCTTTTGCAGTAAGTAAGATACTTCTAGGTTGGCATATTTATCATGTGGATCTTTTACTTTTGTTCGTTTACCAAAAAGCGCATCTGCTTCATCAAAAAACAATATGGCTCCAGCTTTTTGTGCATCTTGCCAAATTATTTTTATATTTTTTTCTGTTTCACCAATATATGTAGATGAGAAAGCGGCGAGGTTTATACTATATAGAGGTTTGTTTACCTCTTTACCCAACAATGCTGCTACATCTATCTTTGTTTTTGTATCAGCTCCATACAACAAAATTATTTGCCCTTTAGTTTCTAGTTGCGCTTTATTGGTTAAAAATAAATCTTTTAATTTATTTATTTGCTCCGTAGTTTCATTACTTAGTGCAAGTTTTTGCCAAGAGATATTGGTGGAAAGTAGAGATAGATGTGCATTGTTCATGTTAATCGTTTTTAGATATTAATAAATACACCTATAAAAGTGAATTATTTTAGTAATATAATTACTTGTAGCTATATAAAACCTCTAAACATCAACCAATGCTTCCACCAATTATGCTCCCAAAATCTACTTCACAAACGCATTTTTAAAATAATTCACCCGCAACGAATCATTCCACCCATTAGGATTTTTATCAAAGGTTTTGCTGCTGTAAAATATCATACCATTGAGTGCGGGTAGGCTGCGTATTTTTTGTATTTGGCGGGGCAGTTGTGTTTTGTCTTTCCATGCGGGGTTGCTGCCTGCTCGGTATATGCCTATGCCTATGTAGCAGTCAATACCATAGGAGTGAGTAGCCCACCAAGCGGCAAGGGTATTAAAATCGCAGAGTGGGTGGTCTATTTCCCAATAGAGTTGTGGGGTTACATAATCTATCCAGCCTTTGCGCATCCACAATAGAATATCGGCATACAGGTCGTCGTAGTTTGTTTGGCCGGCTTGTGTATTGCTACCACTACTATCTTTGGAGGCATTCCGCCACACACCAAATGGGCTTATACCAAAGCGGCATTTTTTATTGGCTTGTTTTATTACTTTGCCTATGCTTACAATAATAGAATCGGTATTGCTGCGGCGCCATGCATCTTTTGGTATGCCTTTGCCATATTGTGCGTATGTTTTGCTATCAGGAAATTCTTTGCCAGTAATACGATAGGGGTAAAAATAATCATCCATGTGTATGGCATCTACTTGGTAGCGTGTTACAATATCTTTTACCACATTTACTACAAACTTTTGTGCCTCTTTATTGCCGGGGTCAAAATATTTTTTATCGCCGTATGCTATAAACCAATCAGGGTGCTGGCGGGTTACATGCATGGTAGTAATGTTGGCTTTCTTTATGCTAAATACGGCACGGTACGGATTTAGCCATGCATGAAACTCCATACCTCGCTTGTGGGTTTCGGTTATCATAAATGCAAGCGGATCGTAGTAAGGGTTTGGTGCTTTGCCTTGCACACCTGTAAGCCACTGGCTCCATGGCTCGTAAGTAGAAAAATAAAATGCATCGGCTGCCGGGCGCACTTGCACTACCACGGCATTCATACCATTGCGCTTGTGCATATCGAGCAATTGTATGAAAGAAGATTTTTGTAATTCCACACTTGTTGTTGGCATTGGTGGCCAATCTATATTATCTACCGTAGCTACCCACACACCTCTGAATTCTTTTTTTGTCGGTTGGGTTTGTGCGTTGGTAAAATAAAATATGGTTACAAATAAAATGGAGAGTGTAAATTTCATGTTAGGTTTGTTTGTTGTAAAAATAATGGAAGTGGAGGAAAGAGAGAAAAAGGCTAGGAGAAAAAAAAAGTCAAAGAGGACAAAAGAGTAAAGGAGAAAAAAAGAGTGCATAAAACTTGCCAACTGTTCCTCGCCAATTGCCAACTGTTACCCTCTCATCTTATCCAACAAACCATTCATAATTTCTGCATCTTTATCAGTAAGGTTATTGCTTATGGCATCCATTTTATGTTGTGATGCATCTATTTTTTCCAATACCTTTTTTCCTTTACCAGTAATGCTTACATCTACCAATCTTTTATCAGTGGGGCAGGTTGTTTTTTTTACCAATCCTTTTATTAGGAGTCTATCAACTATTCGGCTGGTATCGCTCATTTTATCGAGCATGCGCTGGCGTATTTGCAAGGTAGATATGGGCTCACCCGCGCCTCGCAGTATGCGAAGAATATTAAATTGTTGTTGGGTAATATCTTCTTTGTCAAAAAAAGATTTTAATTGTTCGTTCATCCAATTGGCTGTATAAATAATGTTTACCATTACCTTTTGGTGCTCATTGTTAAACTTAGTTTGGTTTATATCTTTTTCTAAACTCATAATATTTGTAAAAATAAAAATAAATAATCAACATAACCATTTGTGTATATTGAATTTGTAGTAAATAGTTACCCACACTTATATTTCATCTACAACATTTTTTAATTCTATTTCATTGTTATCAGAAAACTCATTTACATAAATTTTTACGAGTATTAAAAAATAGCTAATGAGCAGCGGACCAAAAATTAATCCTACAAAACCAAATAAATTAAGGCCTACAATTACACCAAGTACGGTAATGAGTGGATGCACATCACCAATTTTTTTCATGAAGCTAATGCGGGCAATATAATCCACATTGCCAGTAACTAATAAGCTATAGATGGTAAGGCCTAATGCAGCTAGGGCGTGGTTCTGAGAAAATACATAAAAGCAAAGCGGTACCCAAATAATCATAGTGCCTACTAATGGAAAAAAGGCAAATATACCTGTAAGAAATCCCCATAGTGCCCAATCTTTTACACCAAAAAGATAATAACCCAGTGCGGCAAACAACCCTTGCACAATACAAATAATAGGTATGCCCATTGCATTTGCCTTTATCATCATCTTGGTTTCTTTGGCTAGTATATCTATATTGGCAGGTTTTAGCGGTGTAAGTTTGCTTAGGTTTTTTTCCATATCTCTACCACCAATCAATAAAAAATAAAATAGAAAAAACATCATAAATAAATTGGCAAGTATAGTGGCAGTACTGCTGAGTAGCATGGGTACAATAGATGATATTTTTTGCGCAGCTGTTTTTATATTATCTGCTGATAATATTTCCATACCTGTTTTTGCGGATATGGCATCTGCTACAGATTGCACACTGGCTACTACTTTATCTTGATTGCGCAATAGCTCATTTACTTTTGGGCTTACCAGATTTACACTAAAATAAATAGGTATAGAAATAATGGCAATGTAAAAAAGTATAAACAATAATGCTGTCCACCCTTTGCGCCATTTTTTACTAAAAATAAGTTTGAAATAATAACTTCTACTGAGAATGTACAACGTTAAAGCCCCCAATATGCCTGGCAAAAAAACGAACAATTGCTTTATGAGTAAGCCTGCTATGAGTATGATGAGTATTAGTACAAGTACTTGTCTTATTCTATCGTTGAATGCAAATTTGGTCATGCAAAAAAAATTTAAAAGTAAACTGTCATTAGGCGGGGGTACAAAGCTATGCGAAAATTATTATGTTATGATTGTAGGCACGTAATTTCTTAAATAAATAGCCGAAAGACAAATATTATTTATTGAAATTTATTTCCACACACTTTCTCCCTCACTACAGTTGGCACAAATATCAATATTCTTTCTGCTCTTCATAAGCTCGCCTCTAAACTGTTTGTAATTTTCATTGTGCCAAATATTTTTAAACGATTCGTTTTTTAAATTGCCCAAGCGGTGCATGGCATCTTTATCAAAACAACAAGGCACTACCAAGCCATCCCAAGTTATTACATTGGCATGCCACAATTTCCAACAACGGTTGGCAAATTTATTTTTTGCTTTAAAACTACCATCAGTATTACGTTTATAGCGACTGTATTTTTCGTTGGTGGGTATTAAATTATTGGGGTCATTTTCGTAATCATACACTTGAGCACTTTTAAACCGCACTTCATCCACGCCTATTTCTTTGGCTAATTTTTTTATTTCTTCTATTTGGTGCTCGTTGTGTTTTACCACCAAAAATTGAAAAAACACAAAGGGTGTTTTACTATTCAATGCTGTTTTCCATTTCACAATATTTTTCGCACCCGCTATTACCTTTTCTAAATTTCCCCCTACACGATATTGCTCGTACGAATCTTGCGTGGTGCCATCTATAGAAATAATAAGTCTATCCAAACCACTCTCTACTGTTTTTTTTGCCGCCTCATCGGTAAGGTAATGTGCATTGGTGCTGGTGGCAGTGTATATGCCTTTGTCAGCTGCATATTTTACCATATCTAAAAAAGATGGGTTTAAATACGGCTCGCCCTGAAAATAAAAAATGAGGTAGAGCAATTCTTTATACACGTCATCAATTGTTTCTTTAAAAAAATCTTTTTGCAACATGCCTGTTGGTCTTGTAAATGCCCTCAACCCACTTGGGCACTCTGGGCAGCGAAGGTTGCAACTTGTCGTTGGCTCAAAAGATATAGAAACAGGGTAGCCCCACTGAATAGGTTTATCTATTATTTTACTGATATAGAAACTACTAAGCACTTTTATGCCATTCCACAACCGTAAAGGCGTGAGTTTGCTGGCAAAGTTTTTAGCATCATTAAAATTAAAGTCGGGCATATGGCAAAAGTAGTGAGTAATTGGGGAATAGACATGAGATATTAGAGAGTTATATATGAGATGTTAGACAAAAGGCAGGAAATACAGATTGGGCGTAGCTTCGTACATAATATTATCTTTGTAAAAACGTTATCATTTTCAATATTGTAAATATTAGTTATGAAATACATTTTATTGCTTTTAATGCTTTCTGTTCAAGTTTGTTTTGGGCAAGAAAAAGATGATATAGAATCTATAGCAAGAATGGAAATGCAAGCGCACCAAAATAGAATGAATGGGTTTGCTAAAGAAAGTTTTGCCTCTGAAAATATTGACGTAAAATATTACAGATGCGAATGGGAAGTGGAACCTGCTGTAAGATACATAAAAGGAAAAGTAACAGTTTACTTTAAACCCACAGAGGCAATATCATCATTGGCATTTGATTTAGCAGATGACCTAATAGTAGAAGAAGTAAGAAAAAATAATGTAATACAAACTTTTACTAGACCCACAAATACTGTTTCAATAAATTTAGCCAATACAATTAATGCAGGTGTATTAGATTCTATAAGTATTTTGTATAAAGGTGTACCTGCTAATTCTGGATTTGGTTCTTTTATTTTAAACAGTCATGCAGGCATACCTGTAATGTGGACGCTTAGCGAGCCTTACGGTGCTCGAGATTGGTGGCCTTGCAAAAATGGTTTAACAGATAAGGCTGACTCTATAGATATATTCATTACCCATCCATCATATATTACAACAGGTACAAATGATACAGTTTGCAGAGCGGCAAGCAATGGTATGTTGCAATCCGAAACATTATTGCCAGGAGGTAAAACCGTTACTCATTGGAAACACCGTTACCCAATAGCTTCTTATTTGGTATGTATGGCGGTAACTAATTATGCAACGTTTAATAATACGGTACAACTTGGCACTACTACTTTACCAATGCAAACACATTGCTATCCTGAAAACAAAGCCCTGTGGCAAACCAATACTCCATTGGTATTGGAAGCCATGCAATACTTTCATAATAATTTTGGCCCTTATCCTTTTATTAAAGAAAAATATGGCCATGTTCAATTTGGCTGGGGTGGAGGTATGGAACACCAAACATCTTCCTTTATAGTAAACACGGGAGAGTATTTAATGGCGCATGAGCTAGGGCACCAGTGGTTTGGCGATAAAATAACGTGCAATAGTTGGGAAGATATTTGGTTGAACGAAGGCTTTGCTACTTATCTTGGCTATTCTCATTTAGAAACAAAGTATCCAGCTAATTTATTAACCTACAGAAGAAATTTAGTAAACAGTATTACATCACAACCTGGGGGCACGGTAAAAGTACAAGACACTACTGTTTTAAGCCAGATATTTAGTGGCAGACTTAGTTATAACAAAGGCAGTTATTTGTTATTTATGCTACGATTTATTGTAGGCGATGATGTGTTTCTTAGAGCATTAAAAAGATACCAACAAGACCCTGCTGTGGCTTATGGTACTGCTACTACTGCCGATTTTAAAAGAAATATAGAAGCCGAAAGTGGAAAAAATTTAACTTACTTTTTTAATCAATGGTACACTGGTGAAGGCTTTCCGAGCTATCAGGTAAAATGGAATGTACTAGATACAAACTGTGTAAACATAAAATTATCACAAACTACTTCTATGCCAACCTCTGTGCCATTTTTTAAATTACCAGTACAGCTTACTTTTAAAAATGCAACAGAGTCAAAAACAATTGTGCTGGATAATAACACAAATGCTGAAACATTTATTCGCACAATAGGGTTTAAAGCGGATACTGTTTTGGTGGACCCGGGTTTATGGTTGGTTACAAAAAATAATACTACAGAAAAAACGGCTGATGTAAACGATAGTAGCTGTACCCCACCACCACCGCCTCCTCCTGCAAATAGCGGTGAAGGAATTGTAGATATTTGGCCAAATCCTGTTACCAGTCCTTTTGTAATTTCTTTACACGATTTTAATGATGATAATGCTTTGGTAACAATTTATAATAAACTTGGGCAACGCATATACAACCAAAACATTCCGCTTTTATTTGGCATAGCACAAGTAAAAGTGCCTATGAAAGATTGGGCACGTGGTGTGTATATTGTAAAAGTAGTTTCTGGTGGAAAGACGGTAACGAAGCAGTTTGTGAGGTAGATTGTTGCATTGATTAATTGTTTAACAAGGCGGATTATTGGGGTCATTGTAATTTTTTGAGGATTAATGATTTGATTATACATAAATATCAAAACTTGAAAAATTTCAAAAAATAACGATTGCATTATTAACTGTAGTTGTTATTTAATTATTTAAGCCATTATAAAAGATATTTCAAATGAGAAAAATGCTTTTGCTTTTTTATTTATTTATTTCTCTCTCCTCTTTTGGGCAAACACCACATTTGAAAGGCATAATGAATCTAGATATTCAAAGGGGGTTGGTTAGTTGCGAATTTAAATTCTCCAATACATCACCTAAAGACTCATACACAATTTTGTTAAACAGTGGGTTTAATCTTAAATATTTTAAGCAGGGAGATAAATTACTTGATAATACAACCAAAGACAATTTTGGGAGAAAAGAATATGAATTGTATTCAAGTGCAGAAGATACGGTAGCACTAAAATCTGTTGAAGGTGTGAGCATATTTTACACTGGCGCTTTTCCTACTTATACAATAGATAGCGTAACCGGAGATGATATGGGAGTTATCGCAATAAAGAATAATATTTTAAGAGCCACAGTTCAATCTGTTTTCATACCCGAGTTAGTAGATAGGATTACAAAAAAGCACATTACAAGTTATACGTACGACATTATTGTAAATTGTAGTAAAAAAGAAACAGTTTATCTAAATGGGTCAGTACCACAAACAGGAAAAACTTTACGCTTTATAAATAACGCACCACTTGATTTCTTAATTTATGCTGGAAAATACAACGTTCAGCATCAAAATAATTTATATTTATTAAATACGAACCTTGATAAAAAATATATTGATGTATTAGCAAATACCACAGAACAAATCAGCCGGTTTTATTCAAAAAATATGGACATTGCTTATGATGCTAACGTAGTGTTTCCTCAAATATTTTCCATTGGGCCAAAAAACCAATATGCTAAATGGGCCTTTACTGTTACACCAACTATTGTAATGGACGTAAATGAATTGAATACCAAAATTAATTTAAAGTCAAATACAATTAGCGACCCAAATACCTTCAGAATTATTGCCCATGAAATGGCACATAAATATTTTATGCAACAATTAAATGCTATAGGAACAAGAAATCTGTGGCGTTTTTACCACGAAACATTGGCAGAATATTTAGCTTTTAAAGCCGTTGAAAATTTGCTTTCACCAACAGTTTATAAAGAACAACTTATAAAATACAAGTTTACCAAAAAAAATAAAAGCAACATTTTTCCAACCTTTGATGAAATTGAAAATTCCGAGAAAGATTTAACCAATGCATCTTACAATTATTATCCACTTTATTTAATTGGGTTTGAAAAAATGTTTGGTATAGAGAATACCTTTAAACTGTTAAGACAACTAGTTTTAGACGAAGATCAATTTACATACGATACAGAATATTTTAAAAATCGAATTTTAAAAATAGGGATTTCTCAGCAAGACTTTGAAAAATATCAAATACTGTATTTAAATTCTACAAATTGCATTAATGAGTTTTGAAGAAAATGCACCAATTTAGTAGTGAGTTCTTGCATAGAAATTTAAATAATTTATAAACAAATTAATTTTACAATGCATCATTGTTCTTAATATTGCAGGTAAAGAACTAACTAGATTTATGGCAAAGAAAGTGCGGGGTTTTGGGAAAGAAATTTTTTATACTGCTTTGGTGCTGGCAATATTTGCTGCCGCTGCTTACTACATTAGAGAAAGATTTTTTAAAGCAGGTTTTGTGCACTACAAAGAATTTGGTATTGATGTACCAACAAATTACGCAATACATGGCATAGATGTAAGTCGCTATCAGCAAGATATTGATTGGAAATTGGTGAAAGAAATGCAAGTAAAAAAAATTGCCATTGGGTTTGCATTTATAAAAGCTACAGAAGGTACAAGTATAGTAGATGAACAATTTAAAGACAATATGCAAGCGGCTAAAGAAGCAGGGGTACCAAGGGGTGCATATCATTTTTTTATTGCAAGCAGAAGTGGGAAACTACAAGCAGAGAATTTTTTAGAAACCGTACATTTAAAAAAAGGAGATCTCCCACCTGTGTTAGATGTAGAAAAATCTAATGGCGCCTCGATACTCGATTTGCAACAGCGGGTAGCCGATTGGCTTGAAATGGTAGAAAAAAAGTATAAAGTAAAACCAATTATTTATAGCAACGTAGATTTTTATAAAACATTTTTAGCAGGTAGGTTTGATGATTATCCGCTTTGGGTAGCGCATTATTTGGTAAAAGATAAACCACGAATAGAGCGCAATTGGATTTTTTGGCAGCATAGCGAAAGTGGACAAGTAACCGGCATAAGATCCAATGTGGATTTTAATGTTTTTAAAGGTGATAGCAGTGACTTTAAAAAGCTTTTAATACAATAAATTTGCATTATGGGAATGGAAGAAGAAACAAGTAATTTTTTGGTGCTGATAATGCAAACAGCCTCTTCTATAATCTTATGGTTTCTTACAAATATTTTTTTTGGTATCTACCTAAAATATGGCTTGTTTGAAAACAGCCCAAGCGTTACCAATATTATTTATTACATCATTTTTATAATTGGTAGTTTTTTTCTTTTCAAATATTTTAAGAAAAGATGGAAGGAGATTGATATAAATTAGAAAATAGGCAAATGTGCAGATATGCAAATTGTTCAATCACCTATTATTGCTTACATCAAAGGAATCTGCCACCTCTTTTCAATAATTACAAATTTCGATATTTGTACATTTGCATATTGTCTTATTTGCATATTTTTTCTTTAACTACTATGATCCTGCACAATCACCCATTTCTTTTTTATCTTTTTAAATAACAACGTAAAAGCGCCGCCTACATCACCAATACTTCTTTTAAGATGCCACTTGCCTACTACGCTGTAATACATAACAGATAAGCGTTTCATGCTTATGATTTCAAAATCTAATTTGCCCATGGCAGCAGAATCGGGGTATCCTTTTTTGTAATTGGCTTTTGTTTTTTCCCAGCCATATGTTGGGCCGCTTTTGCCAATAAACATGAGTGAATCGCTGTGCCAATAAGTTTCCATAAATCTATCAATATCGCCAGCGTTCCATGCGTTTAGTTGTTCTGTCATGGCATCTTTTATCATTTGCTCATCTGCAGATTGTGCAGATAGATGTATGGAAATAAAAACAACGAGTAGTAATGCGAATATTTTTTGCATAACAATTTTTATTTGAAAATAAAGAATTTTTTCTATCCCGCAAAGTACACAAAGGAATACTAAGAAGCCTTTTTAAAAATGTTTTTTAATTCACTATATGAATTTTCATTGCCACTAATTGCCCGAATAATAAACTCATTCGTGTTAATTTGTGTAATTAGTGGATAAAGAAACGATAAGTAGTTTCAATTTTTTTGGATAGCTTCTACTAAAAGGCTTTGTGAATCTTTGTGGACTTAGCGGGCAAAACCTAGTGCGCATGATGCGGAGAAGCACATTTACTTTTTTTACAAAGCCTATAATTAGTAACATGTGCACTTATGATAAAGGCAACTGCGGGTATTAAAAAATACATTTCTACAGATAAAAAAAATTGCTTGGTTACTAATAATAAAAACCCAATACAAAAAAGAATAACTGGTAGAAGATTTTTGTGGTGCGTTTTATAACCGTGAACCAATGCATAAACACCCACCCCAAAGGCAAGCAAAATCATTCCCCACTCAAAAAAACCATTGTGAATAATATTTATGCCAAAAAGCGGCAAGCTAGTAAGCACTAGTGGCAGAGCTAAACAATGTATAGCGCAAGCCAATGATGTGGCAATACCCAACCCATCCCAGTTTATTTTTATATTCATTTTGAAATGTAAAGGTAATAATTTTTTGCACTATTGTTGCAAATAATAAAACTTGATTGTGAATTGGTTCGTAACTTTGGGGAAGTTTCGGGTGACGAGTTTGGAGGTTGCGGGTTTTTAGGTTCAAAATGGATTTTGTTCCTTACAAAAGTTTAATCAACGAAGGGCTTAGTCTTGTGTCTAATATCTATTATCTAAAGTCTAAAATACAATGAGTAAAAAAACTTGGTTCTATATTATTTTCTTCGCTGTGTTATTGGTGATATTTTACCTATTCATTTTAAAAGATTATGATTTTGATGCATCGCCATTGGGTGTTATAAATCCTGCAGTACCTGCATTTAATTTTGTAAATCAAGATGGGAAAGTGATTTCTCAAAAAGAAACCGATGATAAGGTATATGTAGTAGAATATTTTTTTACAACTTGCAAAGGCATTTGCCCAAAAATGAATGCTAACATGCGAAGAGTATATGATGCGTATAAAGACAAAAATGATTTTATGATTGTCTCTCATACATGTATGCCTGAGGTAGATAGTGTGCCTGTGCTAAAAGCATATGAACAAAAAATGATAAACGGATTATTGATAAAAAACGATGATGGGGTTTATTCTATGAGCAATGCCCCCATAACACAAAACCTACAAAATACAAACTGGCATTTTGTAACTGGCAGCAAAGATTCGTTGTATAAAATGGCAAGACATGGATATATTATAGACAACCAAAAACCTGATAGTACACAAAACATAGCCAACCAATTTATACATACACAATTTTTTGCCCTGGTGGATAGATACCGCCGTGTGCGTGGCATTTATGATGGGCTTAAAGAAGATGAAATACAAAAGTTATTGCTAGATATAAAAAGTGTAATGAAAGAAAAAGTAGATCACACAAGGTTTATGAGTGGCTTTAGTAATTCGCCAACCTAGAATCTGCAACAAATTAATATTTTGCCGCTAATTACACGAATTTTCACTAATGGTTTTTTATTCGTGTAAATTTGTGTAATTCGTGGTCATAAAAAATTCACGAAGTGAATTAAAACCTATTTTAAAAAAGGTGTCCTTAAAATCAATGCAAACACAACCAGATATATTGCGCCAATCGGGCTTAAGTGTAACAGATAGTAGAAAAAAGATATTAGATCTTTTTTTAGCTACCGATGGCGCATTGGCACATGCTGATATAGAAAAAAACACCTCTAATAGTTTCGATAGAGTAACCGTTTATCGCACCCTACAAACTTTTGTAGAAAAAGGAATCATACACCAAATACCCACTACAGATAATTCTATTCTCTACGCTTTGTGCAAACAAAATTGTGAGCAAGGGCATCACCACGACGACCATGTACATTTTATTTGTAGCAATTGCGATAAAACCATTTGCTTGGATGATGTAACCGTACCAAGTGTAAAATTGCCGAAGAATTTTACCAAGCAGCAAGCGGCAATGGTGGTAACAGGGGTTTGTGGTGACTGCGGGTGAGAAAATTACCCAAAAAGTTCTTTAAATAATTCTTGCTTTGAGATTTTAAAGTGAGAAGCAATATCAGATAATATTGAAGCAAGTGTACCAATCTTTAGAGGATCATGATGAGGTATAGTTATATGATGCTGCCCATTTTGTTCTGTACTTAACCTTATGTGACTTCCTGTTTGCCTTGTAACGACATAGCCATAAGGCTTTACGAGTTTTATTAAATCTTCTCCGCTAATATCTCTAGGTATTTTCATGCTGCAATTACTTCTTCTTTTACAACGTGCAAACGAATAATTCTTTTCTTCACATCATCAAAATGACAATGCACTGCATCTATAACGGCTAGCTTTAAATTTTCATAATCATCTGCTTGAGTGTAAATAGATACCCCCAACCCTTTGGCTGTAAAACCACCTTCAGGGCTTTCTTCTACAATAAATATTATCTCTTCCATAATAAATCTTTTAACAAATTTACATTTTAAAACGCAAAAAACTAATAATTTACCAATCATCCTTTCTTTCTGCAATTCAATATCTCATTTCTCATATTCACCCCTACCATTCATCATAATCACTCCTTCCATTACCAAATTTTTAACAATATTTACAATTCAAACAACAACTACATGAAACGTTTTTTTGAGAATATAATATTGTATTTATGCGATTTTATTCTTACAAATTTCAACACATCTCCACCACCAATGGTACGGAAGCATTTCCATTTTATACGAGCATAGCATGCTTTTCTAATAGCTTCTAGTGTAGCTAAAAAAATAATTTTTACTGCTAACAAGATTATTATTTATATTTAAATAAGTAAAACCATAAAACTATGTCTATTTTTAAAAAGGCACTGGGGCTTTTCGTGGAATTTGAGCCAGAAGAACCCAAACCAGCCAACATAAATTCATCTTGGAGCGAAGACGGATTACCCATACAGGTAAAACCAAAATCTAAGCAAACATACCCTGTGGATAACAACAACTTGCCCGCAAATGCAAGCACCTATACGTTAAACAAAGGCGATATTGATAAATTTGAAAAGCACTTTGAAGACTTGTTTGACAAAGCAAATTTACAAGGGCCTGACTACTATGAGTTTTGGAAAATGATGGAAACATTGGAAGCTGCCGTGCCAGATGATGCGATAAGAATGAATGCCGTTTTTTCTACCTTAAAAGTACAAGGGCTTACAAAGGAAACTTTAATTAGCAGTGCAGAAAAATATTTGGAGCTGTTAGAGAAAGACAAACTTGAATTTAAAAATGCAGTAGGCTCTAAGGTATTGGGAGAAATTGAAGGAAGAAAAACATCTATAACCGCATTGGAAAATAAGAATAAAGAAAATGCTGACCTTATACAAAAACTTACAGCAGAAATAAATGACAACACACAAAAAATAACAACGTTAAGAAAAGAAGTGATAGACGAAGAAGCAAAAATAAACAACAATACCAATGGGTACAATATTGCTTGCGATGCCATGTTATCTAGCCTTTCTAGCGATATTCAAAAAATTAAAACATCACTATAACTACACTATAAATATTACACATGGAAACAAATGTATTTCCTGTAGCTGCTAATGCACAGGACAAATTAAAATCTTATTGGAACAGACCTGGCGGTAAAGCCGGGGTAGTAATTGGGCTTGGGCTACTAGGTGTAATTGCCTATTTTGTTGTGCCCATTCTTACAACAATAGTATGGAACACATTAAACTTTGGTATAGCACTTGTTTGCCTTGGTATTTTTTTATACTGTGTTACACACCGCAAACTTAGGTTAAGTTTATTTTATTTATATGAAATAATTATGAAAAAGCTGGTAGGTTTTGTAATAGAGCTTGACCCGTTTATTATTGCAGAAGATTACATTGGCGATATGGAGCAGCAGCGTGAAAAACTGTACAACCAAAGCATAGATGTAGATGGGCAAAAAGAAAAAATAGACCTTAAGCTAAATGAGAAAGAAAAGGAAATGAATAGCATGCTTGCAAAAGCAAAAGCGGCCAAGGACAACAATATGATGCCTGAGCTTGGTAATGCCACAAGGCAAGTGGCTCGCATAAATGAGTACATCAAACAGCTTGCACCTATACGTGATAGCTTGGCAAAAATTGGCGATTATCTTACCAAAGTGCACAAGAATAGCGGGTACTTAATAGAAGATGCCAAGAACGAATTGGAACTTAAAAAAGATTTGTACAAATCTGTAACAAGTGGCAACCAAGCATTAAATTCTGCTATGAAAATTTTTAAGGGTGACCCCGAAAAGAAATTGATGGTGGAGCAAAGCATGGAATATTTGAAAGATGATATTGCAGGCAAACTAGCAAGCATGAAAAAAGCGATAAGCTACTCTACAGATTTTATGCGTAGCATAGATTTAGACAATGCAACTTTTGAAGTAGAAGGCTTAAAAATGTTAGAGGCGTATGACTCTGATAGTGAACTAAAACTAAACACACAGCTATGGCATCCTACCAATGCACCAACAGTGCCAGGTAAAGTGAATAGTAATTACAACGATTTATTAAACTAACTAAAACAAAATACAATGTCAGTAAAAGTAAAAACATCCGGTAAGGTTGTAGGAATATTATTAATACTTGGTGGCTTATTTGCTGCTAAAACATTTTGGTGGGATAAGCGACCAAAAGAAGCAAAAACAGCTACCGAAATAGGTAAAGTAGTTTTGCCAGATGAGCCACAAGCATCCTTACAAGGTAATGCAAGTGTAAAATTACCTTTGCCTAGTGCAGAACCGAGTGCAAATGGTGGCACAAAAATAAAATGGGAAGTAATGGCATGGAATGCACAGTTTCCATTAATGTATGCAAACGGTGGAGCACTTACTACCAAAGGTTCGATGATTGATAAAGCTAAAATGCAAATAAATATTGTAAGGCAAGATGATTGTAATAAATCTATTGCAGATATTGTAAAGTTTGCGCAAGATTATAAAAACAATCCAAATGCAGAAGGCGTGTTTGCATCTTACATGGGTGATGGTATGCCAGCATTTTTTGCAGGCCTTTCTAAAGAATTAGAACCACTTGGTCCAGAATATCAACCAGTAGCATTTTATGCCATGGGTAAAAGTTATGGAGAAGATAAATTGATGGCACCACAAAGTTGGAAGAGTAATCCAAGAACAGCGATTGGTAAAACAGTGGCTTGTTATTTAAGAGATGGCGATATGAATATTTTGCTAAAATGGGCTGGCGATAATGGTTTAAAAGTAAACCCTGATGAAACAACTTTTGATAGAGATGCTATTAATTTAATATCGGCAGTAGATTTCTTAGATGCTGCCAACAAATACATAACAGGGTACAAAGAAAAACGTGCGTTTGTAGTAGCTGGAAAAAAATTGAGCAGTGATACAACGGTAGGTACTGATGCTGTGGCAACATGGACACCGGGTGATGTGAACGTTGCAAAGAAAAAAGGCGGCTTGGTAAATATTGCTTCTACCAAACAGTACTCTACGCAAATGCCCAATATTACCATTACCATTCGCAAGTTTGCAAACGACCATCGTACAGATATTGAAAATTTGATAATGGCATTAGCGCAAAGTGGTGACCAAGTACGTAGCTATACAGATGCGAAAAAATTTGCTGCAGATGTAAGTGCTAAAGTGTATAACGAAGAAGATGGTGCATATTGGATGAAATATTATGATGGTGTTACCGAAAAAGATATCCAAGGCAATGATGTAGAACTTGGTGGTAGCATGGCTTTCAACTTGCCAGACGCTGCTTCATTTTTTGGTTTAGGAAATGATAAATTAGATAGATACAAAGTTGTCTATAATACATTCGGTGATATTTTATCTAAAATGTATCCGGAGTACATGGCTAACTATCCTGACTATGCTAAGATGGTTGACAAATCATACATGCTTTCTGTAATTTCTAACCATCCTGAATTAATGGAAGGAAAAACAATAGCTGTAACATATGCACCAACGATTACGGATAAAGTTTCTTCAAAATCTTTTCAAATACAATTTGAATCGGGTAGTGCTACTATAAAATCAGAATCATATAAGGTACTAGATGAAATTTTAAAAAGTACGATCGTTGCCGAAAATTTAAAAGTAGGTGTGAATGGTCATACGGATAACACAGGTAACCCTGCGGCAAATCAATCTTTATCTGAGCTAAGGGCTGCAAGTGTAAAAAGATATTTAGAAGGCAAAGGCATTACAAGTGCTCGTATAGAAAGTAAAGGTATGGGTAGCAATGCTCCAGTTGCAGATAATAATACAGTAGAAGGTAAAGCACAAAATAGAAGGGTAGAGATTGTGTTGGGGCAGTAAGCGTTTTAGCCACGAATGCACGAATAAGGATTTTTATTTTATTCGATTATTCGTGGCTTTTTTTAAATTAATGATTGTTATTTAATTCGAAGCAATGAAACAACTAAAAACATTTTTTGAGCCATTTGGTATAATTAGCAAAGGCAACATGCTTGCATTGGTTTTTATACAAATCGTTTTAGCGTTGGGACTATGGCAATGGCTTAGTGGTGGGCTTATTCCGCCACCATCAAAAATAATCGGAAAGGTTTTAGAGATTATTAAAACAGGAAATTTTTGGGATAACTTTTTTGCCAGTTTGATGCTAACATTAAAAGGAATGTTTATAGCACTTTTTATAGCACTTTTGGTAAGTTATTTATCGCTTGTGCCATTCTTTCGGCCATTGGCAAAGTTTGTAATAAAGTGTAGGTATTTAACTTTAACGGGTTTAATATTTGCTTTTACATTATTAACAAGCGATGGTAGTCAATTAAAACTAAGTTTACTTCTATTTGGCATTGTTCCATTTTTTGTAACCTCATTGCTTTCTGTAATTGATGGGATAGATAAACAAGAATTTGAATTGTGTGCTACACTTGGTATGAATAAATGGAGAACATTGTGGGAAGTCGTTATTGTAGGTAGATTAGACCAAGTGCTTGAAGTAATGCGCCAAAATTTTGCTATTTCGTGGATGATGATTACCATGGTGGAAGGGCTTAGCATGAGCGAAGGCGGATTGGGAACATTGCTCATAAAATCCAATAAATACATTGACCTCACTACCGTATTTGCCATACTACTAATCATTTTTTTAATAGGTGTTTTTTTCGATTATATTTTAGGTGCGTTGCGCTTTTGGCTTTTCCCTTATACAAAAATTCAATTAAGAGATAAATAATGACATACCAAAAAACAAAAACATTGTTAAAGGCTGAAAACATTGGTCTTTCTTATGGTGATAAAGTTATACTGAGAAATATTGATTTCGAAATACACGATATTGTTCGGCCTGATTTGTGCCAAGGACAAGTGGTATCATTAATAGGGCGAAGTGGTATTGGCAAAACCCAGCTATTTAAAATACTAGCTGGTATGAACAAACCCACCACTGGCAAAGTAACCATTGGTGATGATATGCATGAGGTGAGAGAAGGTGAAGTGGGTGTAGTTTCACAAAACTATATTTTGTTTAACCATCGCAGTATTAGAAAAAATTTAGAAATAGCGCTAGCACACAACAATAAAAATTATACAGAAACGGATAAGAAGAATATCATTAAAGAGTATGGAGATAAGTTTCAACTTACAGAGCATTTAGATAAATATCCTTTACAACTCTCAGGCGGGCAACGCCAACGTGTAAGTATATTACAACAAGCACTTACATCTAATAGTTTTATTTTGTTAGATGAGCCTTTTTCGGGTTTAGATGCATTGGTAATAGATAAGGTTGTTGATTTGCTAATTAAAGTATCTACACTAGATGAAATGAACACGCTCATTATTGTAAGCCACGACATTGAAAATGCGCTTGCCATTTCTGATACCGCATTTATAATGGCCAACCAACCAAATAAAGTAGGCGCCACCATTACAGAAAAATTAGATTTAATAGACAAAGGATTTGCTTGGAACAAGGATATTAAAAAAGAAGCCAAGTTTCAAGATATGGTGAATGATATGAAGTTTAAGATATAAGTTTTTATATCTTAAACTTTTTTTACAGTACTTTCTCCATCCTAATATCACTCCTTACATAATGCATTTCTTCAGGCAATGGTATTTCTACAAAACCATATTTTCTATATACATGTATTGCAGCTTTTAGTTTTGTGTTGGAAAATAGTGTAAGTTTTTTTGCATGTAACTTTTTTGCTTCGGCTATGCAATAATCCATAAGCATTTTGCCAATGCCTGCATGTTGGTATTTTTCAGTAACAGCCATTTTTGCCAACTCATATTCTTCATCGCTTACTTTAAGCAACGAGGCTGTTCCTATTACATCATCATCATCTAAAGCAAAAAATATTTTTCCGCCTTTATCCAATATTTCTACTTGTGGGTTTGATAATTGAATTACATCATTGGGTTCTACGGCAAAATATTTCTCAAGCCATTCATAATTTAATAACTTAATATATTCTTTGTAATCCTCCTTATATGGCACAATGGTTATCATACTTAAATATTCAATCCTCCACAAACACTTATCGTTTGCCCAGTTACATAACTACCCATATCGCTTGCTAAAAATAATGCGGCATTGGCAATGTCTTCTCCAGTGGCAAATTTACCCAGCGGTATAGATGCTTTGTATTTTTCTGCAGCTTCACCTTCTTGCAAGTAGCTTGTCATATCGGTTTCTACAAAGCCTGGTGCTATGGCATTGCAACGAATATTTCTACTGCCAATTTCTTTGGCTATACTTTTTGTAAAACCTATTATGCCAGCTTTACTTGCTGCATAACTGCTTTGGCCTGCATTGCCTGTTTCACCAATTATGCTACTCATGTTTATAATACTGCCGCTCCGAGCTTTCATCATAGGACGAATAACTTGCTTGGTAATATTAAAAACGCTTTTTAGGTTTACTGTCATCACATCATCCCACTGCTCAGGCGTCATACGCATCAGCAAATTATCTTTTGAGATGCCTGCATTGTTTACACAAATATCTATTTGTCCAAACTCTTTTACTACATCATTTACAAAAATTTCGGAAGCTGCATAATCACCAGCATTTGTTTTATAGCCTACGGCATGAATGCCGTAGCCATTCAGCTTAGCTTCTAGTGCATTTGCTTTTTCT
>JANOZW010000145.1:0-7416 GCA_031429575.1 Ferruginibacter sp. | reverse complement strand
GTCTTTTGCTTTTTTACTTATATATTATTCGCATATGACTTTTCTATCTTTATAAAAATGCCTCCTTTTTGTAAAGGAAACTTTACTTTCAAATAATTTTTTCTTTCACCTTATCAAAATCGCACATCCCTTCTCAAACACTTTTTTCCCTGTATCAGTATTAGTATATTCAAGCATCCATACATAAGTGCCTGTAGGCTGCTGTAACCCTTTAAACTTTCCATCCCATTTTTGTTGCCAATCATTTGTATTAAAAAGCCTTTGTCCAAAACGATTAAAAACACTGAAATTTAAATTACTGCTCCTATATGCTTTTAATGGATATAAAAAATCATTCTTTCCATCTCCATTAGGGGAAAAAGCATTAGGAACAGCAATGAAACAACTATACACTATTTTTATAGGCTTGCTTATTTTTGCTATGCAACCATAATTATTTTTAACCAATAATTCTGGCAGTGCATTGTAATCTGAAGAAGTTTGTGGAGTATATACTTGCGGGGTAGGGTTTTTGGAAGTAACAATATTCCCGTTGCCCATTGTCCATTGCCAATCACTGATATTACCAATAGTTTTATTGGTAAATATTGCAGGCTTATTAGGACAAATTATTGGGGATACTTCAAAATCCACTTTAAAAAAATTGTCAAAAACGATTTGCCTTTCGCTAGAGTCTGCACATACTCCATTGCTTACAAATAGTCTTACCATTTTAGTTTCAAAATTAGTGTAGTTAATAACAAGATTTTGCAACATACTGCTTATGGGTGTAGTACCTGCGAAACTCCAAGCCCATTTATTTACAGTGTTTAAACCATTATGTGTATAGCTTACTATATTTTTATCGCAACCATAATTTACACTAAAATTAAAATTTGCATTTACGGTATCTTTTACAGAAAATGCTACATCATCTGGCAAAGTTGTTTCTACATCGCACTCATTTAGTAAAGTATTACCATCTGTACCAACTTTTAGTTTTACCAAAAAATTGCCTGCAACTTGCATTGGTTCTGATAACTTTAACGTAATAATATTTGCTTCCCCTGTGTTGCATAAACCTGTAGCACCTGTTACAGCAACGGGATATGGCCCTGCTATTTCAAAATCACTTCCATTCGTTGCTATACTACTACATTTTATTTTTTTCTTAAAATATAACACTAAATAATCCGGTGTACAACTTACTTTTATTATACTATCCATTGGAGTTGGAAAAAGTGGAAATACGGTAAACTGTACGGCATCACCAATAGGTATTTCTCTATCACAATTATCCTGCAGAGTATTATTATCCACTCCTACTCTAGCCTTTAATGTGTAGGTGCCTGGTGCTAAAGCATTAGGCATAAAAATAGAAAGCGAATCAAAATCAAAACTGGTAAAACAATTTGTTGTAGCAATAGATATCGGGTTTAGTAAATTTCCATTGGGCGTTATTACTAAAAAATCTGATGCATCTGGTGCAAGACTATTACACCTCATTTTCTTATTTAATTTCACCGTTATTTCTTTACCATCGCAAGGAGCAGTAGCTGTTTTTAAACGTGGTAATAAGGGGTCAGTAATATTTGCATTACCCCCTCCAAACGAAAGTGAGTATCCGCTTTGTGAATCATCATAATGACTTACTAGCAAAATGTAATCATGCCCTAATATAAGATTAGGCGATTTTGCAAACCTTGGAGCATTTGCATTAGGAGCTGAAGCGCATTGAATAAAATTTACGCCGCCTGATGAAGCACCCGTGTTTCCGGGGCTTCCAGACCAATTGCCAGTTACAATAATATTTTGATTGCTATAAACTTCGCTAGCATTTAAACCAGTTACGTCATACAACTGCCAATCGTAATCATCGCTACTAGTATTCGGTGTAATGGAAAAAGCTAAAGTGCCTGCTCCATAACAGGTAAACTTATACCAAAATGGATTTTTATTTTGATATCCTCCTGTAGCCTGCCCATCTGGGCAACCCGGCACGAATAAATTAACAGAGCTACATAGTGGTACATTTTGCTGAGAAAAATTAGTAGTACCGCATACAGGAAAAGCTGTCCAAGGATTTTGTCCTAAGGTAGAGCATTGTGCTTTTAAATGACTATTAAAAAAGGTAAAAGTGATACTAGAAATAAAATAAAAAAATAATCTCATACATTCTTTTTAAACACTCACCATTTTACTTTTTTGTGCCCCAACTATTTTCAACATAAAATCTGTTTTTTGTTTCTCTAATTTCATTACACTTTCAATCCACATATCTACAATGTCTAATAGCTCACTATGCGAAACTGTATTACATTTCTTAAAAAAACTATTTTGCCTCTTTAATTCATTATTCTCCATCATTGCTAATATTGTTTCTATACCTGTAGCTTCTTCACAAATAACAGATACAATACCAGCTTCTTTCATTGCTGTTGCAGTCCATTTTTCACTAGAGTTTATCATATCTTGAGCTTTAGAAAAACCCACCTTACGAGTGAGAAAACTATATGCACCCATACCAGGGAATGTACCAAAAAGTACTTCAGGAAAACTAAATTTCGCATGCGCTTCAGCTATAATATAATCAGTAGATAATGCACATTCGAAACCGCCACCAAAAGCATTTCCTTGTACAACACTCACAGTTATTACATTTCTTCCAAAATTTTTATTGAGTACACTTACAACTTTTACACACTTGTGTGCATAATCTCTCAATAGTTCTCTATCGCTATTTAAGACACAACTGACAAACATTTTCAAATCGCCTCCCATATTCCAAACTTTTTTATTTGAAGAAAGTAATATCACATACTTAATATTATGGTTAGCTATTTCACTAGATATAAAACTTAGAGAATCATGAAATCCACAAATTGTTTTATAAGAATAATGCAGTTCATTGGGCGAACCAATTTTAATCCATATTACACTTTTCTTTACATCTACAACTACATCTATATTTTCAAATATTTCCAAGTGTCAAAATTTAATTTATAAGCTGTATGTATGTTTTAAATTACTTTTTTAGTTTTTCCAAATCCATTGGGAAACATAATTGCCAGCAATACACAAATAAGTAAAAAATTATACTCTACCCCATTTCTTCCACCTCCTACAACGAACCACCCTTCTTTAAAGTGTATGGTTATAATACCAACTATTAGTATAAAAATTGTAACAATTGAAGCTAATTTTATATACCGCTGAAATAGCAAACAAAATACAGTTACTACATGCGATATTTTAATTGCCCATGCAAGAGCAACACCAAATGGAGCAAAGCCTATTTTATTTAAAAAGAGATTTCCAAAATCATTTATGCCATTATTAAACATGCCTCCTACACCATGTATAAATAAAATAATAGCTACAGCTAAGCGTAAGATGAAATTATTGTTAAGAGGTTTCATGTGTAGTTATTTTAATTTTTATTATTTATCGTTCTAATTTTTATACTTTTAAAATCACCCCCGCTATCATCCCCAATAAATATCCCTACCTTACCTTTTGTTATTGCACTAAGTTTTTCTACTTTTAATGATGGGCCTTTAGCATTATTAATATAGGCTTTTACCATTTTTCCCTCTAATACTAACTTTAGTGTAAACCATCCATTGGGGTTAGGTGGGCTCATTATTGACTTTTCAAATATTCCATTTCGTTCTTCTCGTAATTTCTTCCAAGTATATTGAGGTTGAGAAATATATTGTATTGCATGTATTTTTCTTACTGAATCTTTAGCAAAAAAATTGAATGGTCTGCAATAAACTGCATCATACGTACTATCATTTATACCATGAAAAGCAATACCAATAAAACTTTTTTGGAGTACATCTTTACCTCTCATCTGTATTTCTATTGTACCATTTCCAAATTGTTTTATTGGCAACCAAACCAAGCCTTCTTTTTTATTTTCAGAAAGTTGAATAAAATTTACATGCTCTTCTTTTACAATCTTTACTTTTCTATTAACGGTTTGTAATTGTAGTTTTTCTTGTAAATCAGGAAGGTTAAATACTTCTTCTTTCTGCGCACGCAGATTATTACTTATAAAAAATATTAATAGAAAAAGAAAGGTATGTTTCATTATTTTTTATTTTAAGGATTGCTAAACTCTTAATTATTGCTTCGTAAAAATTAAAGGGATAGTGTTTGAAGACCGATAAGAAAAAATATCTCTACTCTCTACGTTAAATTTTTGACCATCTTCAACCCAATTAAAAGTTTCTAATTTTCTAAGTTCCCCACTTGTAATTGAAGCTCCATCTTTTAAGTATAGTTTATTACTACTGTATGTAAATTCAATCTCCCGAGAGTCAGGGCCTGGGCTTCCACTAGCAGCATCCGTAAGGTTAATATTATTTCGTTTAAAAAAACGAATGGTATCGTTTTTATTAGAAACCCATTTTCCAATAAGATTATCGGATGTAAGTTTATTACAGTCTTTTTTACAAGAAATTATTGCAAAAATAATTAATGCAAGCGCTGCAAATTGAATAACTTTTTTAGTGTTCATTTTAATTAAATTTAAGTTGTTAAAAAATTGATTTTATGACATTTTTAGAATACTCAAACGTTTTTGCGTAAAATTCATCTTCGACTTATTTTGACAATGCCACTTTTAGCTCCTCCGCTTTTAATCTCCCTGCTTTATAATTCGGGTCTAATAAAATTGCCTTATCAAGATATGCCAATACTTTATTTCTATATTTTTTTCCCTGCCTTTGTTTTGCCCATGCCCAGTACGTAAAACTCATTACTTTCGCATTTGCGTATTCATTATTTGCATCATACTTTTCAATAATTGATTGAAAATCTTTTTTTGCATATTTTCTTTTAGAAAAGAAAAACCAAGGTAAATTTTCAGCCACACTCCCTCTTAAAAATTCTGGCAAATAAGAAATATTTGCATAGTTATTTGCAGCATCATTAAACAATGTAAATGCTTGACCTAAAAATTTTAATTTCTTTGTTTCTGCTCCTACCAGCGACAATGAAGAAGCTCTATAAGCTGCTATAAATGGTATCAGTTCTTTTGATGTATTATCAGCATTAAAAAGCTTACTCAACGTATCAAAACTTTTTTTGGCATAACCTTTAAAAGCTGTTTTAGAAAAAAATGAAAGATTTAACGCCGTTTCATGATAAATTATCCCAAGCCTAGCTAGGTTAATTTCATTAGGCGTTTTTTCATAACTCTCTTCCACTTCTTTTATTTTTACTTTTAATAAAGTTGTATCAGTAAGTTCCATTACATCTTCTAACTCATGTTCAAAAACTTTCACTTTTTTAAGATCTAATTGTTGGTTTTGTGCATTCGCACTGTTAAATGTTGTCATAGCTAACATAATTGATGTAATTAATAATTGTTTCATTTTTATTTTTTAGTTAATGAAACAAAATTGCATCTCAAATGCCTATAAAAAGATGACTTAAGCTAAGACTTTAGTTTAGTCAAAATTCTACTTCTTATTCTACTCAAACTTTCTGGTCCTACACCTAAAAAGTTAGCAATGTATTTTTGCGGAACTCTTTGAAAAAGATCAGGCTGTTTTTTTATTAAATTATTAAAGCGTTCTTCTGGTTTATCTGAAGATAGCGACATAGCAATTTCAGTTGCTCTTTGTGCAACTTGCTCCGCCATTAATCTCCCAAAAGTTTCGTACTTATTACACACTCTGTATAACTTATACAAATCCTCTTTCTTAATAATTAATACAGTTGTTGTTTCCATAGCTTGCAAATTCATGATGCAAGAAGTATCATGGGTAAAACTTTGAAAATCTGTAACCCAACTATTTTCAAAAGATATGTCACAAGTTTTTTCTAATCCATCTTTAATATGAAAATGCCTGATAGTTCCTTCAATAATAAAACCAATAAAATTGCAAACCTTTCCATTTTGAAGTAAAAAATCTTTTTTCTTTAAAGTTTTCTCTTCAAAGTAAATATCAATTAGCTCCAACTCTTCATTATTGAGCGGAACCGTATTCTTACAATATTCTTTTAGGGCGTCGAACATTTTAAAATTTATTAATTCTTATTAGCACATTTTTATTACTGAGGCTTTGCTTCACTCCCTGCCAATATCCCACCATCAATTGTAAGTTCTATACCCGTTACATATTTACTTTCATCACTTGCTAAATATAAAACTCCATAAGCTACATCTTCAGGTGTACCAAAATGCCCGAGTGGAATACCTGCTTCAATTTTACCAATCATTTTCTTTCTTTCCTCTCCACTCCCTAGCATTGCATCCCACAGTGGTGTCATTATAGCTGCGGGGTGTACACTGTTACACCTTATTTTATAACCCTTTTCAGCACAATATAGCGCTACACTTTTTGTATGGTTTCTTACAGATGCTTTGCTAGATGCATACGCCACAGCTGCGGGTATACCTACTATCCCACTTCTCGAAGAAATATTTATGATACTTCCCCCGTGCTCCTTCATTAATTTTATTGCATACTTGCATCCTAGCATCACTCCATTTGCGTTTACTCTATGCACTTCTTCCCAAGAATTCAAATCAACATTTTCTGCATCAAAAGGGCCACTTGTTTCCAAAAAACCTGTAATTCCTGCATTGTTAACCAGTATATCTAGCTTGCCATATTTTATTTTTATATACAAAGAAACTTCGCTCCACTCCTTTTCCTCCTTTACATTTAAAGGAAAATAATCACTTTTTTCACCCAATGATTCAGCAAGTTTTTCTCCTTCTTCGTTCCTTATATCTGTTAATATAACCACAGCGCCTTCTTTATGAAAAATTTCTGCAATGGCTTTCCCTATTCCTCTAGACGCCCCAGTTATTAAAGCAATTTTGTTTTCTAATCTTTTCATTTACAAAAATTTTCTACCCTATTTTCAATTGTTTACCCATTTAATAATTTGCTTTACAGTTTCTTCATTTTTTACAATATCTAAGTGGTTAGCATCTTTTAAAATTTCAGTTTTTACATATTTTTGAGCCGGCGCAAATACTACTTTAAATTGCTCAGGGTAAAAACTTTCATCCTTCCCTCCTACTAAAACCAATGCAGGAATATTTATTTTAGCTATATCTTCTTTATAATTTTTTGGAGCAAAGTTCACAGCCATTCTGTACGAATAAGAAGCCAACTGCAGCTTGTCATTATAAACTTCAGGCCTATTAAAAAACAAAACGGGCAGCGCATCAAATTTAGTTATGCCCATACGATTTATCATGGATATACCCACCCATCTTTTAATAGCCACAGTTACCCAGTTACCACTATTCAGTTTTACAGTAGGACATTCATGCCCCAAATATGGTGAAAGCATAATTGCCTTATCCACTTTTGTATTTTGTGCATTGGCAATATACCTCAAAACTAAACCGCCACCTGAGGAATGTCCTGCAAGTATAACTCGTTTTGCTCCTAATTGTTTTTTACT
>JANOZW010000144.1:0-2169 GCA_031429575.1 Ferruginibacter sp. | reverse complement strand
GCTCCACCTCCTCCTCCGCTACCACCACCAAAGCCACCAAAACCACCGCCACCACTATCTCCTCCGCCCCAACCGCCGCCTCCACCACCACGGCCACCGCTGTTTAGTAGTACATTCCAAAAAATAGCATCCCCAATACCTGTTTGCCCTCTGCGACTCATAAAAGTACCGCCACCGCCGCCACCCCTACGGGAGAGTACAATAAAAATAATAATGATCACTAAAATAAAAATAAAACTGCTACCGCCTCCCCTTCCACTTTTCTTATCCCTTGGTTCGGTGTATTGTCCCTTTACAGCTTTTACTATCGCATCTGTACCTTGGTCTATTCCACGGTAATAATCATCCCCTTTAAAATTAGGTACAATAATATCATCAATAATACTTTTTGCAGTAGCATCTGTTAATGCGCCTTCCACGCCATAGCCTACCGTTATATCAAGCTTACGGTCTTTTTTTGCCACCAATAAAACAACCCCGTTGTTATTTTTTTTAGAACCCACCCCCCATTTGCGAAGCAACTCCACATTATAATCTGCTATGGTTGCACCACTGGTAGATTCTACAAGCACTACTGCTATTTGTGTAGAAGTGGCATCGTCTAATGCTACCAATTTATTTTCTAGTGTTTGTATTTGATCTGGCGTAAGTGTATTGGTAAAATCATTTACAAGCCTTGGTGGGTTTGGCCTATCTGGTATTTGCTGAGCAAATACCATTACACTACAAAGCAGCAGTAAAAATGAAAAATGTATTTTTTTAAATATGGTCATGTAGCTTTCTATAAAAAATTATTTGCCAAAAACAATTTCGTCTGGCAATTCGTTTTTATCCGTCACTCTATCAAAAGGAAATTTTTCTTTTAGTGTTTGTCCAATGGTATGAATACAATGTACAATACCATCCGTTTCATGATGATCAGAAAAATTAGCAATCATTTCTTTCACCGCATTGTTCCAATAAGTGGCGCCAGTAACATTGTAAATTCCTTCATCGCCAAAAAGTGCCAGCTGCTTATCTTTCATAGCAATGTATAGTAGCACCGCATTTCTATTATCTGTTCTATCCATTTTAAGATCATAAAAAACTTCCGCCGCCCTATCCATAGGATCTACATATAAATTTTTACTTTCTATGTACACACGCACTTCTCCACTCGTTTGCTGCTCAGCCGCACGTATGGCTTGCACGATGCGTTGCTTTTCATCGTCGGTAAAAAATGCTGCCTTTTTAAATAATGGAAAAATGCTCATTTGAATTTTATTTCTGTTACGGTTTCTGCACCAGCATCTGATTGAAAACCATCTTTGTTTTTAAACCCAAATAATTTTGCAACCAAACTTGTAGGAAAACTTCTTGTACTACTATTATATGTTTGAATAGATTCGTTAAAATCTTTTCGAGCCGTTTTTATGCGAAGCTCTGTACGCTCTAGCTGAGTTTGTAAAGTGGTAAAAGCCTTTGTACCTTGCAAATCAGGGTATTTTTCTACATTTATGATTAAACGATTTGCTGCAGCCGCCAATTGGTCTTGTGCTTCTTTTTGCGCTTTGTAACCATTGGCAGATACATCGTTGCCAGATACATTTACATAGTTAGCTTTAGCCCTTGCCTCCGTAACTTCTTGCAATACATTTTTTTCAAAATTAGCATTACCTTCTACCGTGTTTACAAGATTAGGTATGAGGTCCAACCTACGTTGGTACGCATTTTGAACCTCACTCCATTGTACTTTTACTTTTTCTTCTTTTTTTACCAAGCCGTTAAAAGTTACCATCAGAAAAATTCCCAACAGCACCAAAATACCGCCAATGATAAAACCCGAATATCTTTTATTGTTCATCAACTAGGTTGTAAATAATTACAATTATTTTTTGTTCATATCATCAAAGTTCACATCTACTTTCTTCTCTGCGCCAGCATCAGCTTTAAATCCTTCTTTTGCTTTAAAGCCAAACAATCCGCCCAAAATGTTCATTGGAAAAGAACGAACTTTTGTATTGTAAACATTTATAGCTTCATTAAACTTCATGCGAGAATTTTTGATATTGTTTTCAATGCCTTCCAATTGGCTTTGCAATTTCATAAATCCTTCTGTAGCTTTTAGTGTAGGGTATGCCTCCACAGTAGCAAGCAATCTACTTAGCGAACAGATAGTTGGCCTTGTGC
>JANOZW010000143.1:0-18861 GCA_031429575.1 Ferruginibacter sp. | reverse complement strand
CCGTGCGCATACGGGTAATGTACACGATGTAAAAGGTTTTGGCCTTGGGCTTAGTTATGTAAAAACCATGGTGGATGCGCACAAAGGACATATTAAAGCGGAAAGTATTTTAGGAAAAGGCAGTACGTTTACCATTAGTATTCCGCTGGCAAAGTAATTATTTACAATCCTTTTTTATGTTAGATTTTCAGCAATCAAAAAAATTGGCGCAAGGTAAGCTTGATGAATTCCAAACTTTATCAAAATTAGAATTAATCTTAATTGATGAAGTAACTATCAGTTTTGACTATGGGTGGGTATTTTTTTATCAATCCAACATTTTCCCTGAAACTAAAAATCCTGATTTTATGCTTGAGGGAAATGCTCCAATTTTAGTTGATAAATTTGATGGTTCTATTTTGTTAACTGGTACAGCAAAAGATATTGCGGAATACATCAAAATATATACTCAATTTAAGTTAGCCTGGCTGAGTTAAATCTTTTCTTTTCTTCTTAATTTTCAGAAATCTATTTACTACAAAACTTAGCTATTCACATCATTTCCACAGCTATTCACATTTAATGCACAGCTTTTGTCCTGTAAAAGCACTTGTAACCCACATCCACAGTACATATTAACGCTGTGGAAAAATATCTTTTCCATAAAATGTGTCTAAAGGTGGGAAAAAGTGTTATTTTGTGTGGAATATTTACAAAATCAACATTTTTAAACACAATGATTAGCTTTTTAGGCGAATATGAATCAACAATAGATACAAAAGGACGTTTCCTTTTGCCTGCGGCGTTTAAAAAACAGCTGCCTATAGACGATGCTACACATTTCGTTATAAATCGTGGGTTTGAAAAATGCCTTACCCTTTATCCCCAACAAAGCTGGAATCCCATTTTTGCAAACATAAGCAACTTGAACGATTTTGATCCTAAAGTGAGGGCTTTTCGCCGCTATTTTTTAAATGGTGCTTCGCCTGTAGAAATGGACAGTGCAGGAAGATTATTACTCCCAAAAAATTTGATGGCACATGCTTCTTTAGAAAAAGATATTGTACTCGTATCGGCATTGAACAAAATTGAGATATGGGATAAGAAAGTGTATGATCAGTTCTTTGATTCTATGACTGACCAAAGTTTTAGTGATTTGGCAAATGAAGTGATGAATAAGAAGGTTGAAGGTTGAAGGTTTAAAATTGAAGGTTGTCGAAAATAGTTGAATGGTTGAATAGTTGATTTAGTAGTTTAAAAGAAATTGGATTTTCTTTTATGATTGAAAAAAGTTGAAAAAATGAGTGAAGCAAAAAATATTAAGGAAGTGAAATCAACTAATCACCCAATCTACCAAAATGAATTAATCAACGAATCATTAACCAATTACCATATTCCTGTTTTATTAAAAGAAGCAATAGAAGGATTGAACATAAAAGAAGATGGCGTGTATGTGGATTGCACATTTGGTGGTGGAGGACATAGCAGAGAAATATTGAAGCACTTAGGTGTAAACGGAAAGTTGATCGTGTTTGACCAAGATGAAGATGCAAAAATAAATGTACCAGATGATGAGCGAGTAATTTTTGTACCACAAAATTTTCGCCACCTGCAACGGTTTTTGCGCTTGCACAAGCATACAAAAGTAGATGGTATTTTGGCAGATTTGGGTGTATCGAGCCATCAGTTTGATACAGCGGAAAGGGGCTTTAGCACTAGGTTTGATGCGGCGCTCGATATGAGAATGGATAACAGACAAACAGCAACAGCAGCTACGGTTTTAAATACTTACAACGAGTTGCAGTTGCACAAAATGTTTGAACGATATGGAGAAGTAACAAACTCGAAAACGCTGGCAAAAACAATTATTGAACAAAGAGAAATAAAACCATTTACAACCATCAACACTTTTAAGCAAAGTATTGCGGCGGTAGTAAAAGGAAATCCGAACAAATATTTAGCACAGGTTTTTCAAGCACTACGCATAGAGGTAAATGAAGAAATGAAAGTGCTAGAGGAAATGCTTACACAAACAGTGAGTGTACTTACAAAGGGTGGAAGGGTTGCCATTATTACTTTTCACTCTTTAGAAGATAGAATAGTAAAGAATTTTTTTAAAAATGGAACACACGAAGAAGTAGAAGTGGATGATGTATATGGTACAAAGGCAGAAGGCCCTTTTGTCATCATTACCAAAAAACCAATAATACCAACTGCTGCAGAGCAAAAAATAAATACAAGAAGCAGAAGTGCAAAATTGAGGATTGCAGAAAAAAAATAAATGACAGAAGAAAAAGTAAATAACGAATCGGTACTACCAAAAGCAGATTGGAAACAAGTTTTTAACTACAATAGGATAGTTAGAAATATTCCTTTCTTTCTTTTTTTGGCACTGCTTGCTATTATTTATATATACAATGGTCACCATGCAGATAAACTAGTAAGAAAAATAACGGCAACAGAAAAAAATATTAAAGAATTAGAATACGAATACAAAACAGTAAAGAGTGATTTAATTTTTAGAAGTAAGGCTAGCGAATTGGTAAAAGCAGTAGAGCCGCTTGGGTTGAAGGAGCCGAAAGTGCCACCGATGTTGCTTTCTGACACAATTGTAAAGAAGGTAGTGGATAAGATGAGGAAGGAGTAGGCAGTTTGCAGTGGGCAGTTGGCAAATTGCAGTTGGCAAAGTGATGTTTGCAAGAGCCAGTAACTAGTTAGCAGTTGGCAAAGGAAAAATTTTAAATATAATGATATGCTCCGTAGGAGCAAAACATTTGTAAACAAATGGATATAAAAAAAGACATATTGTGGAGGGTTTATTTATGCTTTATATGCATGATAGTGCTTTGCGTATTTGTGCTTGGTAGGGCAGTATATATACAACGTGCAGAAGGAAAATATTGGACAGGAATGAGTGATAGCTTGCACATAAAAACGCAAGATATAAATGCAGAGCGTGGTACTATTTATAGCGAAGATGGAAATATGCTGAGTACATCAGTACCAGTGTTTGATGTATATATTGATTTTGGTGCGGAAGGGTTGAGAGATAAAGATGGCAAACGTTTTAAAGACAATATTGATTCGCTAAGTATTTGCATTGCTAATTTGTTTGCAGATAAAACGTCGGAAGAGTATAAAAAAATATTACAACAAGCATACAGCGATGAGGAAAGATATTTCGCTTTAAAAAAGAAAATGACTTTTGATCAATACTTATTAATGAGAAATTTTCCGCTGGTAAGATTGGGTAGAAATAAAAGTGGTTTTATTGTAGACGCAAAAGACAAAAGAATAAATCCATATGTATTGCTTGCTAATAGAACGATTGGTTTATCGAGACAAAATTTATCTAAAAATGTGGGATTGGAATTAACGTACGATAGCTTACTAAGAGGCACAACAGGCAAACGTTTGATGCGCTATGCAGCTGGAACATATTTACCAGTTGAAGGTTCTGAGCTTGATCCAGTAAATGGAAAAGATATTGTAACCACGCTTGATACTTATATACAAGATGTTGCTGAAAATGCTTTGATGAAAATGATGGTAAACAACAATTCATTGCATGGTACAGCAATAGTAATGGAAACAGCTACAGGAAAAATAAAAGCCATTGCTAATCTTGGTAAGCAAGCAGATGGTACTTATTTAGAAGATTTGAATTATGGTATTGGTAAAAAAACGGAACCAGGTTCAGTATTTAAATTGGCTACACTAATGAGTTTATTTGAAGATGGATATGTAGAGTTAGATACCAAAGTGAATTGTGAAGGCGGAAGAAAATCTTTTTATGGGTTGAAAATTTCTGATTCGCATTTGGGCACATATGAAACCACGGTGAAGGCAGCTTTTGCAGCTAGTAGCAATGTAGCTTTTGCAAAACTGGCTGAGCAAAATTACCATAGTAAACCACAAAAATTTTATGATCATCTACATAAAATGCGTTTAGATAGAAGTACAGGAATTGATATTATAGCTACATCTGGGTTTCCATTAATAAAGAAAGTGAAAAAATGGGGAGCAACTACAATCCCATACATGGCGCATGGGTATGAAGAGTTGGTAACGCCATTGCATATGCTTTGCTTGTATAATGCAGTAGCCAATAATGGAAAATTTATGCGTCCATACTTGGTAAATGAAATAAAACAACTAGGTGTAACGGTGAAGAAAATTGAGCCTGAAGTGTTGGATGCAAAAATTTGTAGTCAGTCAACCATCACAAAATTAAAAGCCTGCATGCTTGAAGTTGTGGAAGGCGTGCATGGCACTGCACACAAAGTGGTGTTTGATTCTACTTATAAAATTGCAGGAAAAACTGGTACAGCAGTAACTGCGCAAGACAATAGAGGTTATAACAAATCTGCCAAAGTGTATCAAGCATCTTTTATAGGATACTTTCCTGCTGATGCGCCAAAATATACAATGGCAGTGGTTATACAAAATACTCGTGAGTCGAAATTGATATACGGTGCCGATGTATCTGGTGCTGTGTTTAAAGAAATAAGCGATAAAATTTATGCAAGGTTTTTAAGTACAGCTTCGTTTAGTTCTCCATTACAAAAAGATAGTGTTGTAAGTAATGCAATAGGTATGAAGAATGATATGCATTCCATTTTTGGATACATGAGTATTCCATATTCAGACGCATCAGCGTCTGGCTCGTGGAGAAATAGCATAATTACACAACATGCAGCATCAATGAATGTAGTGGCAACTTCATTAAAAAATAATATGCCAGATGTGGTAGGTATGGGTTTGAAAGATGCAGTGTATTTATTAGAAAACAAAGGATTGAAATTGGCATTGCAAGGCAAAGGAAAAGTAGTAAGCCAAAGTTTAATAGCTGGGACAAATTTTACTAAAGGACAAAAAATAACCTTGTTTTTAAATTGATTAAAGAAGAGGAGTGTTTGGTCTTTGGTTTGAAAATTTTAGAGTCAGCCTGAGCTTGTCGAAGGCGGGTTGATTTGTAAGGGAGATTTAAATTATTGTGCACCGCCTTCGACATCCGCCTGTGGCGGAGACAGACTTTAAATTCGAACGTAACATTAGACACTTATAAAAATGAATAAAAATAATAAATAAAATAACCTTGTTTTTAAATTGATGCTGAAAGACCTTTTATATAAAGTAAAACTAAAAGCGGTGCATGGCAGTACTGATGTGGAGATAAATTCTTTGCACATCGACTCTCGTGAGGTATTAGTAGGAAGTTGTTTTATAGCATTAAAAGGTACAACGGTAAATGGAAATGATTTTATAGATGCAGCCATTGCAAAAGGTGCAGTAGCTATTGTTACAGAAAATATGCCAGCAAATATGGTTGATGGTATTACGTATGTAGAAGTAGAAAATGCTAGTACAGCTGCGGGTTTGATGGCACATTATTTTTACGGCGAGTCATCAACAAGAATAAATTTAGTAGGCGTAACGGGTACAAATGGTAAAACAACAGTAGCAACTATTTTGTTTAATCTGTTTACAAAACTTTGTTACAAATGTGGATTGATAAGTACAGTAGAAAATAAAATTGCAGAAACAATTATTCCTGCAACACATACAACGCCTGATGCTATAAACTTAAATGCACTGTTAAAAAAAATGTTGGATGAAGGATGTGAATATGTTTTTATGGAATGTAGCAGCCATGCAATCGATCAAGAAAGAATTGCAGGCTTGGTTTTTAAAGGCGGCATTTTTACAAATATTACACACGATCATTTAGATTATCATAAAACATTTGATGAATACATTAGGGTAAAAAAGCATTGGTTTGATAATATGCCGGCAAATGCTTTTGCCATTAGCAATGCAGATGATAAGCGTGGTGCAGTGATGTTGCAAAACACAGCGGCAAAAAAATATTATTACAGTCTTAGAACGGTTGCTGATTTTAAGGGAAAAATATTAGACAATAGTTTGACAGGGTTGCACATGATAGTGAATGATGTAGAAGTACATTTTAAATTAATTGGAGAATTTAATGCCTACAATTTATTATCTGTTTATGCTGCTGCCATTTGTTTAGGAATGGATAAGCAAGAGGTATTGCTTGCACTGAGCAATATAGATGGTGCCGAAGGGCGTTTTGATTATGAGGTGAGTAAGATTGAAAAAGTAATTGGAATTGTTGATTATGCACATACGCCAGATGCATTGTTGAATGTATTGGCAACGATAAAAAACTTACGTCAGGGTTTTGAAAAAATTATAACAGTTGTAGGCTGTGGTGGTAATAGAGATAAAGCCAAGAGGCCAATAATGGCGGCGGTTGCGTGCGAGCATAGCGATAGGGTAATATTTACATCTGATAATCCACGCAATGAAAACGCAGAAGATATTTTGAGAGATATGGAGGCTGGTGTAAATGTAGTAGCTAGAAGAAAATACATAACAATAGCCGATAGAAAAGAAGCCATAAAAACAGCAGTGAGTTTAAGCAACAAAGAAGATATTGTTTTAGTAGCAGGAAAAGGGCACGAAAAATATCAAGAAATAGAAGGTGTGAAATATGATTTTGATGATAAGAAAGTGTTGAGGGAGATGTTTGAGCTACTTGGGAAATGAGAAAAAATGAGCAAATGTGCAAATATGCAGATTTGCAAATGCGGCGCTTAGGGTGGCGAGGTATTAATAAAGAAAAGAAGTACAATTTTTAACATTAGCACATTTGCATATTTGCACATTTGCACATTCGATTTATTATGTTATATCATTTATTCGATTGGATTACGCAGCACTGGGCAAAGGCATCTTTTCCTGGTAGTGGGCTTTTTCAGTTCATAAGCTTTCGTGTAATTATGGCGCTTATACTCTCGTTGATTATTACAACGGTGTATGGTAAAAAATTGATTTTGTTTTTGCAGAATAAACAAATGGGCGAAACCGTGCGTGACCTTGGGCTAGCAGGTGAACAACAAAAAAGAGGAACACCATCTATGGGTGGTATCATTATTATTTTAGGAATTTTAATACCTACATTATTATTAGCAAATTTAGATAAGGTTTATATACGCTTAATGATGCTCGTTACCATTTGGCTTGGTGCAATAGGATTTGTAGATGATTACTTAAAAATAAAAAGCAAGCGTGATGCAAAAGCCAAAGGAGTTGATTATAAAAAAAGTGATAGTGATGGACTTGCCGCAAAATTTAAATTGTTTGGGCAAGTTGTTATAGGAATTATCATTGGCGTTACACTGGTATTTAGTCCAAGTGTTACTATAAAAAGAGAAGTTACAAATGTAAGTGTAGAAGATGTTTTACAAAAAGGAGAGAAGTTGTTAAGTATAGATACAGTTATAATTGATAGTAAAGAGCTTGCTTTTGCAAATGTAAAATCGCAGGGTACTACCATTCCTTTTAAGAAAAACCATGAGTTTAATTATGCAGATTTATTACCTAAGAGTTTGGAAGATTATGCCTATTTAATTTATATACTCATTGTAATATTTATTGTAACAGCAGTATCTAATGCAGCAAATATTACAGATGGATTGGATGGATTGGCAACGGGTATAAGCGCCATCATTGGTATATGCTTGGGCATATTCGCATACGTGAGTGGTAATATAAAATTTGCTGAATACCTCAATATAATGTACATACCAAACCTTGGTGAACTGTCTATTTTTATTGCAGCATTTGTTGGTGCATGTATTGGTTTCTTATGGTACAACTCTTACCCGGCACAAGTTTTTATGGGAGATACGGGCAGCCTTGCATTGGGCGGTATTATTGCGGCATTGGCCATTATAGTAAGAAAAGAATTATTGATACCTATATTTTGTTTAGCATTTTTTGTAGAGCTGTGTAGTGTAATGATACAGGTAAGTTATTTTAAATACACAAAGAAAAAGTATGGAGAAGGGCGACGAGTTTTCTTGATGAGCCCATTGCATCATCATTATCAAAAGAAGGGATACCATGAAAGTAAGATAGCCGTGCGCTTTTGGATATTGACGATTCTTTGTGTGGCAATTGCTATCATAACATTGAAGTTGAGATAAATTTTTTGAGCAAGTGAAAAAACGAATTGTAATACTTGGTGCAGGAGAAAGTGGAATTGGTACAGCCATACTGGCCAAGCAGCAAGGTTTTGAAGTGTTTGTAAGTGATGGAGGGGCGATAAAAGAAAATTATAGAACAGATCTTATACATAACACTATTGAATTTGAAGAAGGATTTCACACAGAAGAAAAAATATTTTCTGCAAATGTGGTAATGAAAAGCCCAGGCATACCAGAGAAAAATGATTTGGTGAAAAAAATAAGAGCAAAAGGAATAGAAATAATAAGTGAAATAGAATTTGCATACAGATACAAAGGCGATAGTAAAATAATAGCGATAACAGGGAGCAATGGAAAAACAACTACTACAGCACTAACGTATCATATTTTTAAATTGGCAGGCGAAGATTGTGCAATGGTAGGTAACATAGGATTTTCGTTTGCTAGGCAAGTAGCAGAAGATCCAAAAAAATGGTATGTGGTGGAAGTGAGTTCTTTTCAGCTGGATGATATAAAAACATTTAGACCAGATGTAGCCATTTTAACAAATATAACAGAAGATCATTTAGACAGATACGAATACGATGTAAATAATTATATAAAAAGCAAATTTAGAATAATAGAAAATCAAACAGAGGAAGATGTGTTCATTTATAATCTGGATGATGAAACAACCATACATAATTTAAATAAATATTCCATTAGATCAATAAAAGCACCAATCACTATGAGTAAAGAATTACCGGAAGGAGCATATTTAACAAACGCACAAATGCATCTTAAATGGAAGGGAGAAGATATGCAGATGAACGTGTTAGATTTTGCAGTAAAAGGAAAACACAATCAATATAATGGTATGGCAGGAAGTATGGCGGGCTTTTCTACAGGCATTCGCAAAGAGAAAATAAGAGAGGCAATGCAAACTTTTGAAAGCCTTGAACACCGCATGGAGCCTGTGGTTACTATACGTGGCGTAGAATTTATAAATGATAGTAAAGCCACCAATATAAACAGCACTTGGTATGCACTGGAGAGTATGGCAAAGCCTGTGATTTTAATATTGGGTGGCGTGGATAAGGGAAACGATTATGAAGTACTAAAAGAATTGGTAGTAGAAAAAGTAAAAGCAATTGTGTGTTTGGGAACAGATAATACAAAAATACATGAAGCCTTTGGCGATGTGGTTTCATTAATGGTGAATGTGGACAATGCAATAGATGCAGTGCAATCTGCTTTTCATTTTGCAGAGAAAGGGGATGTGGTTTTGCTGAGCCCTGCATGTGCAAGTTTTGATTTGTTTAAAAATTATGAAGATAGAGGAATACAGTTTAAGAAGGCGGTGAAGGATTTGTAGGAAGGCTCAAAATTAAAAGTGGTCAGCCTGAGCTTGTCGAAGGCGGGTTGATTTGTAAGGGAGGTTTTAATTTATTGTGCATCGCCTTCGACAAGCTCAGGCTGACAGTGAAATAATTTGGCGGAAACGGAGAGAGAATAATTGTCGATAAAAGATGAAAAATGAAATACTGTTGAACGGAGTCCCGCCGAATGCGGGACCAATGAAGTTCAATCGAAGTTCTTCAGCTCGTGAACAAAAATAGAAAAAATAATAAGTCTGATTTGCTTAGGTATAATTGCCTTCGACAAGCTCAGGCTGACATAAAAAATAAATGCTAGAAGCAAATAACATACGAGATTTTTTTAAGCCAGATATTGCCAATATGGGCGGTAACCTTGTGAACAAAACCAAGGGTGATCGTGCGATATGGGCCATAGTGGTGATATTGACGCTTGCAAGTTTGTTGCTTGTGTATAGTAGCACGGGCTCGCTTGCGTATCGCATGAGTAAGAGTACGGAGAGTTATTTGTTTAAGCAGTTTGCATTTATCATGCTTGGTATTATGGTAATTTATTTTGCGCATAGAATTAATTATACTTTATACTCAAGGGTTGCATTGATTTTATTTTTAATTTCTGTGCCGCTATTACTTTATACATTATTATTTGGTGTGCAATTAAATGCTGGTAGTCGTTGGATAAAATTGCCAGTTATCAACATGACATTTCAAACATCTGATTTGGCAAAGCTTGCTCTGTTCATGTATCTCAGTAGGCAGTTGAGTAGAAAGCAAGCAGTGATAAAAGATTTTAAAAAAGGATTTTTACCAATTGTGGTTCCTGTTGCTATAATATGTTTGTTGATTGCGCCTGCAAATTTATCTACATCTATTTTGGTGGCAGGTACAAGTTTTGTATTGATGTTTATTGGTAGGGTAAGTACAAAACATATTTTAATGACGATGGGTGTAGCTATTATACCAGTGTTATTTTTAGTTTCTATAGCAGTATCTACATACGATAAAGATAAAGGAGCAACAAAAAAATTGCCTGCTATATTATCTGCAGGAAGAATACCAACATGGATAAGTAGAATACAAACTTTTGTGTATAGTAAAAAAGAAGACAACAATGAAAAGTTGTACCAAATAAACCAAGCAAAAATTGCTATTGCAAAAGGTGGATGGCTTGGGCAAGGGCCAGGGAATAGCACACAAAGAAATTTTTTGCCACATAGTTACAGTGATTTTATTTATGCCATCATAATAGAAGAATATGGAATTTTTGGCGCAGCTGTTATTTGTTGTATTTATTTATTGTTTTTGTATCGATGTATAAGAATTTATAGAAAATGCCCGTATGCATTTGGTGCTTTTCTAGCATTGGCATTGAGTTTTACGCTGGTTATACAAGCCATAGCCAACATGGGTGTAAATGTAAATTTGTTCCCAAACACAGGTGTTACATTGCCGCTTGTGAGTATGGGTGGAAGTAGTTTTTTATTCACTTGTTTGAGTATAGGTATCATATTAAGTGTATCGAGAAATGTGGAGCAGCAAGAAGGTAAGGCTGCTTTGCAAGCATTAAAAGATAATAGAGAAGCAAAAGAAACAGCAGTAGCATAATGAGTGAAGAAAAAAAATTAGTAGAAAATAATTTGCGCATCATCATTGCAGGTGGTGGTACAGGTGGGCATATTTTTCCTGCCATTGCCATTGCAAATGCCATAAAGAAAGCGAAGCCTGACACACAGTTTTTATTTGTAGGCGCTAATGGAAAAATGGAAATGGAGAAAGTGCCACAAGCAGGGTACGAAATTAAGGGATTGGATATTGCTGGATTTAATAGAAGTTCTTTGATAAAAAATATTGGGTTGCCTTTTAAGATTTTAAAGAGCTTTTTACAAGTGTCTAAAATTATTAAGGAGTTTAAACCACATGCTGTTATTGGCGTTGGAGGCTATTCTAGCTTTCCTGTATTGCGTTATGCACAAAGTAGAAAGATACCAACATTTATACACGAGAGCAATTCGTTTGCTGGCAAGAGTAATATTTTGTTGGGTAGAAAAGCAACAAGAATATTTACGGCTTCGGAAAATATGAAAACATTTTTTCCTGAAAGCAAAACTATTCTAACAGGAAACCCCGTGAGGCAATCTATCAGCCATAGTGAAGTATCGAAAGGAGGAAGTTTAAAATTTTTAGGTTTACAAGAAAACAAAAAAACAGTGTTGGTGGTTGGTGGTAGCCTTGGTGCAAAATCGATAAACGAAGCCATCAATAAAAACATAGATGCTTTTGCAAAAAATAATTTGCAACTGATTTGGCAAACAGGTAAACCATATTTTGAAACGGCAACAGCAACAGTAAAGGGGCATGATGAGATTTTTTTAAAAGACTTTATTAGCCAAATGGAATATGCTTATGGTGCAGCAGATGTGGTTATAAGTAGGAGTGGGGCTATGGCGGTGGCAGAACTTTGTTTGGTAAAAAAGCCTGTGATATTTGTGCCTTATCCATATGCGGCGGAAGATCATCAAACGGCCAATGCAATGGCACTGGTAAATAAGAATGCTGCACTAATGGTAAAAGATGCGGATGCAGAAAATGATTTGGTAAACACATTGTTAAAATTAATAGCAGATGAAAATTTGCAAAACGAATTAAAAAATAATATTTCAACATTGGCAGTGAAAAATGCGGATGAAATAATAGCATCACAAATTTTGCAAGCCATTCAATAAAGAGGTGTCAGCTTTTATTAGAAGCTTTCTAGTAATGGGCGTTTAATATAAGCTGACACCTCTAAGAAAAATTTTGCAAGCAATTAACAGCGCATGATAGACATAAATAAAATATCGTCGGTATATTTCCTAGGCATTGGCGGCATAGGCATGAGTGCGCTGGCAAGATACTTTAATGAGAAGGGGGTAAAAGTGAGCGGTTACGATAAAACAGAAACGGCACTTACAAAAAAATTAGTGGGAGAAGGAATTGATATTCATTTTACGGATGATGTAGCGTTGATAGATAAAAATGCAGAAATAGTAGTTTATACACCAGCTGTTCCTGCAAATCATGCAGAACTTAATTTTTTTAAAGATAATAATTACAATCTGCTAAAACGTAGTGATGTATTGGGTTTGCTGACGAAGAAAAGTTTTAATGTATGTGTGGCAGGTACGCATGGCAAAACAACCACGAGTGCCATGGTGGCGCATATTTTAAAAGATAGTGGTTTTGGATGTAATGCATTTTTAGGTGGTATAGCGGCAAACTATGATACCAATTATTTGCCTGCCCCGACATATTCGGGGAGTAGTACGAATAATGTTTCTGTAGCAGAGGCTGATGAGTACGATAGAAGTTTTTTGAAATTGAGTCCAGATATAGCAATTATAACAGCAATGGATGCTGACCACTTGGATATTTATGGTACAGAAGAAAATATGCAAGATGCGTTTGTAGAATTTACAACCAAAATTAAAGCAAATGGTTGTTTGATTGTGAAGCATGGGTTGAAAAGGATGAATGATTTTACAGTAAAAGATATATGCACGTATTCTTTTAGCGATAAAAATGCAAACATTCATATAGATAATTTGATAATAAATAATGGCGCATACCAATTTGATGTGGTAAATAATTTTTGGAGAGTTAACGATGTAATATTAAACATGGGCGGCTTGCACAATATCGAAAACGTAATAGCAGCAATAGGTGTAGCCAAATATTTGAAAATAGATGATGATAAAATAATAACGGCGGTAGCCAATTTTAAAGGAGTGAAAAGAAGGTTCGAGTATATTATACCACCCGCTACACCCTCTCCACGAAGTGGAGAGGGCAGGGGTGAGGGGGGTGGAGTGGTTTTTATCGATGACTACGCACATCACCCAGAAGAATTGCGGGCATTGATAGAAGGCGCAAAGAATTTGTTTCCTTCTAAAAAATGTACGGTTATTTTTCAGCCGCATTTATTTAGTAGAACAAAAGATTTGGCCGATGGATTTGCAGAAGTATTGAGTATGGCAGATGAAACAATTTTATTGCCCATTTATCCAGCAAGAGAATTGCCTATAGAAGGGGTAACGAGTGAATTGATTTTAAACAAAATGACGAACAACCATAAAAGCATTAAAGAAAAAGAGGATATACTTTCTTGGTTGGGAAATAATAAACAAGAATTATTGATAACAGCAGGAGCTGGGGATATAGATACATTAATAGAACCAATTAAAAAATTATTAGTAGTAAATGGGTAATACAAAATACAATACTAAAAAAATAGTACGCAGCATTGTTTGGATGCTGGTAGGTATTGCATGCATTACATTGCTTATATCGGCTGTGCATAATAAAGAAGCTAAAGTTTGCAAAGCAGTAGAAATTGAAATATCTGGTGTAAGTAATAATTTTTTTATAGATAAAAATGATGTGTATGCTATTATTAAAAAATATGGTGGAGATAGCACAGAGCAAAGGTCTTTAGCGGATATTGATTTAAAGCAAATAGAAAGGGAGCTAGAAAAAAATGTATGGATAAAAAATGCAGAGTTGTTCTTTGACAATAATAATGTACTAAAAGTTTCTGTGGATGAAAGAGAGCCGATAGCAAGGTTGTTTACAAATGCTGGTAATAGTTTTTACATAGACAGTAGTTGTAAAATGTTGCCATTGAGTGATAAATTTTCTGCACGCTTACCAATATTTACAGGCTTTATTGGGGATGCAAAATATTTGACTCCTACCGATAGTGCTTTATTGCATGATATAAAAAACATTAGCTTGAAAATAAATGCGGATACTTTTTTAATGGCCATGATAGAGCAGGTAGATGTTTCGGCTGCACATACTTTTGAAATGACGCCAAAAATTGGTAAACAAAAAATAATTTTTGGAGATGCAACAGATATAGATGTAAAGTTTACAAAACTAAAAATGTTTTACAAAACCATTATTGCACAAGCAGGTTGGAATAGGTACAGCAATATTAACCTCTCTTATAAAAACCAAGTAGTAGCAACGGTAAGAGGTGCTGCAGAGGTGTCAGAAGATTCTTTGAGAACATTGCAATTGATGCAATCTATTGTAGAAAATGCAACTAGGCAATCTGCAGATTCATCACAAATATTTAGAGCAGATGCGGATAAAAATAATACAGATAGTGCCATGGTAGAACAATCTGTAGAAAGAGAAGATGAAGGAATAGAACCAGCAAATGCAACAACAATGATGGCAACAAAACCACAACCGGTTGTGGTGCCAGCTGTAACACCTGCCATTGCAAAACCTGTAGCAACAGCAAAACCTGTTACAGCAAAACCCCAGAACACTCCTATAAAACCTCCTATAAAGAAACCTGCTACAACGAAGTCTGTAACAGCCAATGCTGTTACAGCCGTTGTGGTAAAACCAAAACCGAAACTAAAACCAGCAATAACAATGCCTGCAAAACCAGTAATAAAAAAACCTGTGCTGCAGCAAAAAACAAAACCAGTAGTAAAGAAACCAGCAAATGATTATTAAAAAGTTTCGAGTTGCGGGTTTTAGGTTACGGGTTTTGTAAACATTGAATGAAACATAAAATTAGAAACTTTAAAAAAATTATAGTAATGAGATTTTAGTATAAAGGCCAACAACTCGTAACCCGCAACTAAATAACTCGCAACTTAAAATAACACACAAATAAAATACACACACATGAATCAAGAACAACCAGTAATCGTAGGATTAGACATTGGTACCACAAAAATTGCAGCTATAGCGGGCCGCAAAAATGAACATGGCAAACTAGAAATATTGGGCTTTGGAAGAGCCAATAGCAACGGTGTGCAACATGGCATGGTGCTCAACATCGATCAAACCATTAAAGCCATTCAAACCGCTTTAGAAAATTGCTACGCATCCAACCCTAACCTTGCTATTAACGAAGTGTATGTTGGCATAGCTGGGCATCACATTAAAAGTTTGCAAACACGTGGCGATATTGTGCGTCAGCACAACGAAGAAGAAATTCGCCAAGATGAAATTGATAGATTGATAGCAGACCAGTATCGCACATACATACCGGCCGGCGATCAAATTATTGATGTAATACCACAAGAATTTACGGTAGATAATTTTCAAAATATACCAAACCCAATTGGGTACAGCGGTGTCAAAGTTGGTGCAAATTTTCACATCATTACTGGTGATAAAAACGCCATCAGAAACATCAATCGCAGTGTAGAAAAATCTGGATTAAAAACGCAAGATTTGGTGTTGCAACCATTAGCATCAGCAGCAGCTGTAATGTGCGACCAAGATTTAGAAGCAGGTGTAGCCATTGTAGATATTGGCGGTGGTACAACTGACTAGTCAGTTTTCTATGAAGGTATTTTAAAGCACACAGCTGTAATTCCTTTTGGCGGCGAAAATATTACCAACGATATTAAAACTGGCTTGGGTGTTTTAAAAACACAAGCGGAGCAAATGAAAATACAGTTTGGTAGTGCATTGGCAGACGAAACAAAAACAAATGCATTTATTACCATACCAGGTTTACGTGGCATGGCGCCAAAAGAAATTTCTGTAAAAAACCTTGCGAGCATTATACAAGCCCGCATGAGTGAGATTATGGATTTTGTAACCTATCATTTAAAACAAGTAGGCTTGGATAGCAGAATGTTGAATGGTGGTGTAATCCTTACTGGCGGTGGTTCTCAGCTAAAGCATTTGTTGCAACTTACAGAATATGTAACAGGCTTAAACGCACGTATCGGTTTTCCTAACGAGCATTTATCTGGCGGACATATAGATGAGTTGAGCAAGCCAATGTATAGCACTTGTATCGGTTTAATTTTAAAAGGCTACAATGATTACGAGAACAAGAATAAAAAATTCGATAATAATTTTATTAAAGTAGCAGGTACAGGTATTATGCAAGAAGCACCAGTAGCAGCAGATGAATTATCTACTTCGTTAACATCATCATCATTTGAAGAAAAAGAAACCGAGGTTGTAAAACGCAAAAAAACAATCAAAGGTTTTATGGATAGTTTTAAAACAAATTTGATAGAAATGTTTAAGGAGGAAGGGGATGAGGAGCTTTAAAAGTTGAAGGTTGAAAGTTGAAGGTTCAAAGTTTTTTTAGAGCAATCTCTCTGCGAAAATGCAACCAACTTTTTTCTCTGCGGTGAAAAATAAAATTAATTAAAAATAGAAATAAAATAGAAAAAATGGAGTGCGTTTTTTGAGAAGCCCTAACCTGCCTACCGCAGGCAGGCCCGTAACTCAACAACCCGTAACTCGCAACTTAATTACTTACATTAAATTCGAACAACATGATACATTTTGATTTGCCCAAAGACCAATCCTCTATCATAAAAGTGATAGGCATCGGCGGCGGCGGAAGCAATGCTGTAAACCACATGTTTGCACAAAACATAGAAGGCGTAAATTTTATTATATGCAATACCGATGCGCAAGCCATTGCACAAAGTAAAGTGCCTAATAAAATACAGCTTGGCCCACATCTAACGCAAGGCCTTGGTGCAGGTGCAAACCCAAAAGTAGGTAAAGAAGCTACGGAGGAAAGTTTAGAAGAAATAAAACGCATATTAGAAGTAAATACCAAAATGGCATTTATTACCGCAGGTATGGGCGGTGGTACAGGTACAGGTGGTGCGCCTATCATTGCAAAAATTTGTAAAGATCTTGGCATACTTACGGTAGGTATTGTAACCACGCCATTTGCATACGAAGGCAAAAAAAGAGTAGCACAAGCAGAAGAAGGTATCATGCTTTTAAAAAATCATGTAGATACTTTGTTGGTGATAAGCAACGATAAATTGCGCCATCAATTTGGTAATCTTAAAATGAAAGAAGCTTTTAACAAAGCCGATGATATTTTAGCCACTGCTGCAAAATGTATAACCGATGTTATAAATAGTACCGGACAAATAAATGTGGATTTTGCCGATGTATGTACGGTAATGAGTAATGGTGGTGTAGCAATACTTGGAAGCGCAACTGCTGAAGGAGAAAACCGTGCACATGTAGCAGTAGAAAATGCATTGACCTCTCCATTGCTTAATGACAATGATATTCGTGGTGCAAAATGGATTCTTATCAACATCAACTCTGCAGAAGGTGAGCACGAGTTTACGATGGATGAAGTAGAAGTAATACAAAATTATATTCTTAGCCAAGCGGGAGATGATACAGATGTTATTTTAGGATTAGGATACGATGGTTCGTTGGGTGCACAAATAAGTATCACACTTATTGCAACTGGTTTTGAGCACAAAGATCCATTTCCAAAACAGCAAGAAGAAGCGCCAGTAGTAGAGCAGCCAGAAGAAAAAGTGGTGATGCATTTAGATATGAATACTACCGCCGCAGCACCAATTGCAGTAGCTCAAACTACACAACCCACACTACAGTTTGAAGACAATAGTGTGCAAGCCATGGTACAAAAAGCTGAGCAGGAAAAGGTTGCAGATGCAATGATGCCAACGCTTTCAGCAGAAAAACACGTAGAACTACCAAGTAAAAATACTGTGGATAAAACAAACAACGAACCTGTATTTTTTGAAATATCTTCGAGCCAAGATCAGGTTCCGGTTATTCAATTTGATACAGAATTTATAGCCCCATTGCCAAAGCAAGAAGTTATAAAAGAAGCGATTAAAGCACCGGCGCCTGTTAGCAATATTAATAAAGAAGCTAGCAATACAAGCCAACTTTCGTCGGGAGGCTTTCTGGTAAAACCAACGCAAATTTACGCAGAGGTGAAAGCAGAGCAACAAAAATCCACTACATCGAATGAGGAACTACTACAGCATCAGCCTGCCATGCAAGCCGACGAACCTGCCATGGAGATGAAGCTAGTAGTTAAAGAAACCTTAGAAACGGCGGAGGAAAAAGAAGCACTACCAGAACTAACTCAGCCTTTAATAAGCACCACTGTTGAGGATCCTGCGATGCAGGACGAAACAGAAGAGCTTAGGCGCCGGGCTACAGAACGAATTGCAAAATTGAGGAATCTTTCCTTCAATATAAATGCAACCGATCCTAACAACGAGTTTGAAACAGTGCCGGCATACCTCCGTCGTAATATGGAAATCCATAATCAGATAGCTGATGTGGAAACTTTTTATAGCAATTACACCGTCAAGTCCGACGATAATAATCAAGCAGAAATAAATACGATAAATAATTTTTTAGACGGCAAAAAGCCCGATTAACTTACCTACTCTGAAACGTAGTTTCAGAAGTTGTGTGTGTATAGTTTGTGTTAACCCCTTCCAGCAATGGAGGGGGTTTGTGTTTTAATATATTTGAACATTGAAAGTTGAAAATTGATTATTGAGCATTTATCATTTACTATTTATCATTGGTTTTTTGATTATCGATAGTTTCTTTAAATATCGCAATCAATTGCCAACTGCTAACTGCTAACTGATTTGGAGCATGAGCAACAATACATATCCAAACATTTCTTTCCGTCTATCCGCTACAATCTTTTTTTTCGTTCCTCAAAAAAAAGG
>JANOZW010000142.1:0-2984 GCA_031429575.1 Ferruginibacter sp. | reverse complement strand
CCCACCAACTGAAACCAATGGTTGGTGGGGACACCAACCATTAAAGTATTTACAGATTATCTATGTTATTGCGTTTTTTGTTTTTTTTTTATCGGTTGGTGTCCCCACCAATCGAAACCAATGGTTGGTGGGGACACCAACCATTAAAGTAAAGTAAAGTAATAATAAAGAAAACTGTTACATAATTTACAGATTATCTATGTTATTGCGTTTTTTTTATCAGTTGGTCTCCCTACCAACCATTAAAGTATTTACAGATTATCTATGTTATTGCGTTTTTTGTTTTTTAATCCTTTAAAGAAAGAAGGCGTTAAACCAGTAATTTTTTTAAACTGATGGGAGAGGTGGGCTACACTGCTGTAATGCAATTTGTAGGCTATTTCGGTAAGATTAAGTTCGTCGTAGGTGATGAGTTCTTTTACTTTTTCTATTTTATGTACAATAATAAAATGCTCTATGGTAGTAGCTTGCGTTTCAGAAAAAAGATTGGAGAGGTAGGTATAATCGTAGTTTAATTTTTCTGCTAAGTAATCAGAAAAATTTGTTTTTGGTAGATCATCTGCATAGTGTATCATTTCTATCACTACGTTTTTTATTTTTTCTATAAGCATGGCACGCTTATCGTCCATCAACTCTAAGCCAGATGTATGTAAAGCATTACGTAGCGCTTCTCGTTGTGGCTCCGTAATGTTTTCCATAATGGTTACTTCACCAAGGTTTACATTAATAAAGTGTAAGCCAAGTTTTTGCAACTCCTCTTTCACCAACATTTTGCAGCGTATGCTTACCATGTTTTTAATGTAGAGTTTCATTTGTTCAACTTGCTTAATTTATTAATAATAGCTGCTAGTTTTGTTACATAAAAATTTTGCGGTAGGGTATAGAAAAGAAATAATCAGGTATGTAAAATTAATCAAAAAATCAATCTTCATACCCACTTTTTATTACGGTAGATATCATTTTAAACTGCTCCTTTGCATTAAATACATGCGATGCATTGGCAGGAATAATAATGCCTTCCCCCAAGGTTAAATGGTGCATTTGGCTATTAATGGTTATATCAGCCGCACCGTCAATGATTTGGATGTAATTATCAAATGGGGAAGTTTTTTCTGCCAACTCCTCGCCAGCATCAAAAGATGAAGCAGTTACATTACCCGTCAATTTTTTTATAATGGTTTTGCTTACAACCGCATTGGGTATGTATTCTATTATTTTTACAACAATATGTGCTTTCTCTTTTTCTAACTCTACAACTTCCATGCTTTGGTTGGTTTTAAAAACTATATTAATAATTGTTCAAGGTAGTCTTTTAAAAAAGCAGTGCTGTTTTTATTTTTAATATGTTGTACAATTCACTGTTTTTTGAGGCAAAAAAAAGAATAAGAGCTGTTATACTCTTATTCTTCACTATTTACTTATCGGTTGGTGGTTATACCAAACCCATAAACTAAAACTTATTTACTTACAAAACCCTGCTTCATCATTTTCTTATAAATAACTTTCGATATCTCAGCCGTCATTTTTTCTACACCATCAGGGTTGGTGGTTTCTGTAAGCCCTGTCCATATTATTTTATTTTCTTTTATGGAATATACATTTGTTTCTACTGTATATGTTTTTGTATTTACATAATTACCTGCTGTTTGGTAGTAGTTGTAACTTCTAAAATAATAATCGCTAAAAGAATAAAAGTATCTTGGGTAGGTAGATATATTGCCCGGCACGTAAGTTAATTCTTTGTCCACATCTATCAAGCGCATGGTAACGGCTCCATCAAAGCCATCTGCATTTATTCTTTCTCTAATGGCTATTGCATCTTTTCTATTAAAATTTGCATTAAAATATTCGTACGATACAATGCCCTTTCCGCCAAGGTATTTTGCCATTTGGTCTTCTGCATTTCTATTGCTGGTTTCGTTTTTAAACAATGCCACTACCAATACTTTGTTTAGTTTGGGAATGGCAATTTCTTTTTCAGCTTCACCCCAGCTGCTTTTTATTTGTGTGGTACTACTGCATGAGTAGTTTAGCGTAATAATTAAAATAAGAATGTATGTGCTGTATTTTTTCATGTTGTATGTTTCTTTAAAAAAAATCACAAGGTTTGTCAACCTTTCAGTTTAAAATAATCAATAGTAAATGTTTGTTTCGGTTGACAATCCTTGTGATTATTCGATGGTTTTAATTATGATGATGTAATATTTTCTTTTACTTGTGCTCTTGCCATAGCCAATGTATGTATAGCTGCATCCTTTGCTGATGCAGGGTTTTGCCCTGTTATTATACTTCCATCTACTACCACATGGCTTTTAAAATCTTCTCCTTTTTCATACATGGCACCATGCATCATTAGTTTTGTTTCTAATAAAAATGGCGATTTTTCACTTAATCCACTACTTTCTTCCTCACTATTACTAAATGCAGTTAGCTTTCTATTTTTTATTAAAAGCTCTTCGCTGTTAATGGATAAAGTAGCTAATGCTACTACAGCGTGTCCTACCAAACCGATGGGTTTGTTTTGTAGGTAAAAATCTTTTAGCAATCCATTCAATACTTCATTGTCGTAAAAGTCCCACATGGCACCATAGCCACCTACTAAAAATACCAAATCATAATCTGCAGCTTTAATATTATTCAAAGGAAGCGAGTGCTTAAATTGATACATGGCTTTGGCATCATGTTGAAAACGTATCGTATCTTCTGTGCAAGCTTGTGTAGTTTCACAGTTTGGGTCCAGTGGAATATCACTACCCAATGGGGATGCTACGGTTATAAATTCTCCTCCATCTTTTAAAATAAAATAAGGTGCAGCAAGGTCTTCAAGCCATACGCCAGTTTTATTTTGCGTATCGCCAATTTTATTGTTAGATGTTGTGATGAGTAGGCTGTGTAAAGATTTCATTTTTATATTTTTTTATTGGCTGCTGTATCCACCAACCGAAATCAATCAAATCAATGGTTGGTGGGGACACCAACCATTA
>JANOZW010000141.1:0-1605 GCA_031429575.1 Ferruginibacter sp. | reverse complement strand
AAAAAAGAATTAGAGAAAAAGGATGAAGTGAAAAAGAAAGTAGCAAAAAAGAAAGAAGAAAAAAAAGAAGACTAAACATTTTATATAGTCATTTCTACAAAAATTATAAACATTAACATTCTCTATATTGGTGAGCCATTAACATAAGTTGTACGATTTTATAAGCCATGATTTTTAAAAAATCATGGCTTTGTTGTAGTAGAACTTGTATTTAATTGCTGTAGAAGAAATTCTAATTACCTATAAATAAAGCAATTAAAAAATTAATATTTCTTAAAATTTTCTTAAAAAGGTAATAATACGGCTTATACACCGTTATAATTTTCTAATTTCATTCATAATCCAATTATCAATTGTATGAAAACATATAATCGTATGTACATTTCTATTGCAAAAATTTCTCTAGCATTATTTTCTTTTACGCCATTATTTGCACAACCTATAAATAGTGATGCAAAGAAAATTATATTGGCGTCTAACGAAATTGAGACAAAAACTACTGTAACTTATGTAACCAAAGAAGCCAATATTATTTATCCAGTGGTATTGCAAGGTAATGAAGAGCAATCATTGGAATACATTGAAAAATTTTCTAAAAATCGCAGAGATTATTTGATACGCACGTATAAAAAAAGTAAAAAATATTTTCCAAAAGTAGCTACGATTTTGCGCAAGCATGGCTTAACAAAAGAATACCAAGTATTGCTAGCATTAGAAAGTGCATTTAACGGCAACGCAGTTTCTGGCGCAGGTGCGGTAGGCTATTGGCAAATAATGGATGAAGTAGCGCAGGAGTATGGATTAACTTATCAGCGTCAATTATCAACAGAGGAAAAAAAGAAATTAGAAGAAGAAAAGAAATTGGCTGCAACAACGGAGGTTGAAAAAACTATAAAAAAAGTTGTAGTAAAAGACGACAGAAAAAATTTCATTAAAAGTACCAATACTGCAGCTCGCTACTTAAGAGACCGCACCCGCAATTTGGGCAACGATATTTTATTAATAGTAGCTAGTTACAATTGTGGAGTAGGAAATGTATGGAAAGCTAAACAAAGAACAGGTTTATCAAACCCAACTTTTTGGGATGCAAAAAAATTCTTACCTGCAGAAACACAAGCTTATGTAATGAATTTTATTACCCTCAATGTATTGTTTAATAATTATCAAAAGTTTGAAAGCAACAGCCTTAGTTTTAAGCCAGTAAAAGTAAAAGTTATTACAGAAGAGCAAATGCTAGAGCCAATTATAGTAGCTGATAATTCAGCAATGGATTTTCAATAAAATGATGTATAAAAATATTTTAGCCAGCACAAATGTGCTGGCATTTTTATTTAAAAATTAATAAGGTATTTCGTAAAAAGAATCGGTTATCATCTTAGCCACAATTTTATCAATTGGCAAAGTCAAACAATCTTCCGTAAACTCTTGCATAGGTATAAAGCGAAAGGTTTCTATTTCCTTTTCTTGTTCATATATCTTCATTTCTCTTTCATCAAAATCAAATGGTATGCTACGAAGCGGTGCTGTGATGGGTTGTAGTGGTTTTACTCTATAGTAGATAGACATAATTTGATCGCCTTGCCTAAATGCCGAAGACTTAAAAAA
>JANOZW010000140.1:0-6306 GCA_031429575.1 Ferruginibacter sp. | reverse complement strand
ATAACCAGCGCAATAAGTACGTTGTTTTCTTCTGAAACTGCTATTTTGTTTTATAATGGAATTGCAGTAAGCGTTGGACAAACTATAGATTCATATAATCCTTCATTATTAAAAGTTTCATTTTCTAACACACAAAATTGTTCGGAATGTTTCTCTGGTTATGAATTCAAGTTTTTCTATTCTTACATTGATGCTGCGGGGTTTTCAGATCCAACACCTGCACCTTACACCATAAGATATCCTATAGCAGCGCCTATACCATTCGTGATTTCCGATTTTTCGGTAAGCAAAAGAAATTGTAATGCCACTTTATATTGGAAGACTATTACAGAGTTTGATACTAAAAAATTTGAGATAGAATACAATACAGCTATCAATAACACATTTACATTACTAGGTTCGATTGATGCAGCTGGGAACAGCAATATCGAAAAGAAATATCAATTTAGTCATACATTAGAATCAGATGTTGTTTATCATTTTCGTATAAAAATGACAAAAAGAAATGGAATGGTTAGTTACAGCGATGTACAAACCATCGGCTGCTCAGAAAATGAATTAAAAATTGAAATAACACCCAATCCTACTACAAATGTATTTAGATTAAATGGTTTGTCGAAAGGAAAAAATACCTTGTCAATTTATAATAAAAATGGAAACTTGATAACTTCTATTATCGTTATCAATGACAAGGATATTGATATTAGGGGGTTACAAGCAGATGTGTATGTGTTAAGTATCGTAAACGTAAACGGTACGAGGTCTGTAGAAAGATTAATTAAATACTAGAAAATAGAAAACATTTGATAATGTACGAATTGTTTTCTTTTAAAATAAGTTGAATCTACCTTACAATATATTCAGCTAAAAAGGTGCCTTTCATTTTTTGGAAGGCACTTGCTTTTAAAGAAATTTATGGGGTATTAAAGAAAATAGCTAATATCTCTTTTATGTTTTCATAAGTATTTGCCATTGGGTCTTTAATATTTTGTGTGGCTATCCATTTTACTTCTGCTATATCTTCTTCTGTTTGTGCAACCATTTTTTGTTTAGAATAACAAGTAAAATAAAACCAATGGCTAATTTTTAAAATTGTTTTTCCTTTTTCTTCATATATATGGTATGTTTCCCCAATTTTCTTTTTTAACGTTAACTCTGTGATTCCTGTTTCTTCTTCAATCTCTCTCTCTGCACAGGTTTCAATGCTTTCTCCAGCTTCTAATTTACCTTTTGGTAAATCCCATTTACCTCTACGAAAAATAAAAAGAATCTCTTTCTTTTCGTTTTGTACAATGCCACCAGCAGCTTCTATAATATTGAATTGAGAAAAGAAATTATTTTTTAATATTTCTACATTAGTTGACTGTAAAATAGCCATTGAGTATTTTTTTGAATCTAATTTTTCTAATAAAGATTTAGCATCTACAATTTTATTTTCTAGAAAAACAATATCTTCTTTAAGTGATAAATCTTTCAAATCATTTGTAAGTGCATTGGTTAGATAAATTGGTTTTTCATTTACAAAGATTTTTAGTTGCATATTTATAATGTTATTTTGTAAAAATATAACATCTGTACAACAATCATTTGCCAACTTGTTATCTTTGTTTCAAATTAAAGATTATACAATGACATCAGCCGCAAAAGCTATTGCCGAAAAATTATTACAGATAAATGCAGTAAAACTAAATATAGAAAACCCTTACACATGGGCAAGTGGATGGAAAAGCCCTATTTACTGTGATAACCGTCGTGCATTGGGCTTTCCTTACATTCGTGATTTTATAAAGAGTGAATTGGCAGCAGTAATATTCGAACATTTTCCTAATGCTGAAACAATAGCAGGCGTAGCAACGGCAGGTATTTCTTGGGGCGCCATGGCAGCTGATCAATTAAAATTACCATTTATGTATGTGCGCCCAAAACCTAAAGAGCATGGTATGGGCAACCAAATAGAAGGTACGTACGAAAAAGGGCAAAGGGTAGTAGTGGTAGAAGACTTGATTTCTACAGGAAAAAGTAGTTTGCAAGTATGTGAGGTATTAAAAAAAGAAGGATTAATAATAGATGGTATGATCTCTATTTTTAATTATGGCTTTCCTCAAGCAGTAGAAGCCTTTGAAAAAGCTGAAGTGAAATTATATTCGCTTAGTAACTACGAAGAATTAATTGGACTTGTAAAAGAGAAAGGTGAATTGAATCAAGATCAATTAAATTCTTTGTTAAAATGGAGAGAAAACCCTGCAGAGTGGGGTTAATAAAATATTTTTACGAATAAATAAAATAATATGAAATCGATTCTGACTGTATTTGTTGCATTGTTTTTATTTGGATTTTCTGCAAATGCACAAGCCAAAGTATCGGGCAAAGCTATAATAAAGGTGCCTGCGCTTACTTGCGAACCATGTAAAGATAAAATTGAACAATATCTATTTAAAGCTTATGGAGTAACATCGGTAAAAGCAGATTTTAAAAAACATATTGTAACAGTAACTTGGCTAACTGATAGAACAAATATTGAACAAATAAAAACGCATATTGCAAACAATGGATTTGATGCAGATGATATAACAGCAGAAGAATATGCTGTAAAAAAATTGCCTCCGTGTTGTAAAAAAATTGAAATTATAAACACAAAAAAAGTTGAGCATATTGATACAATAAAAGCTGTTGCTAAACCTAGTGCTCCAATTGTTGTTAAGGATACAGTAAAATTAACGAAGGCGCAATTGTATTTGAAAAAGCAACAAAAAAAATAATTAGTCAAATAATTTAGCTATTCCAAAAGCTGCGCCAGCAGCTATAGCGCCAATAAGAGTTACACGTATAGCACCCCACAATGGATTCACGCCCGTCATTTTACTTTTAAAATAACCAAAAATAAAGAGGCAAATTAATGTGGCAACTACAGAATATTTTAGGGCTTCGTTTGAGTTGCTAATAAAAAAATATGGGCTTAGTGGAATGATGCCTCCGGCAATATAAGATAGTCCAATATTTAAAGCACTCTTTGTTGCACGCTTTGGGTCGGGTTTATCAAGGCCGAGCTCATACTTCATCATAAACTCTACCCACCGATTTTTATCTTGTGCAATTTCTTTTGTGGCTTGTTCTTGTACTTCTTTGCTTAACCCAATATTGGCAAAGAACTCTTTTGTTTCTTCTATTTCTCTTTCACGTAAATTTTCTACTTCAAAGTGTTCACGCTTTTCTTCATTTACATAATGATCTTGTTCTGTTTTGCCAGATAAATAACCACCCAAGCCCATAGCAATACTCCCTGCGGCTACTTCTGCAATGCCGGCAATAACAATAATACTACTACTATCCACAGCGCCACTAAGCCCAGCTGCCAATGCAAAGGGCACGGTAAGTCCATCGCTCATGCCAATAACAACATCTCTTAAAAATGCAGAACTTGTGAGATGTTCTTCGCTATGTTCGTTACGGTCGGTATGGTGTAAGTGGGTATCCATAATAAGTATTAAGAAATTAGTATTTAGTATTAAGATAAGACAAAGTAAAATTATAGATTATAATAATATTGCTAAACTCTTTTTAATAATCTCTACAGCTTCATGTATCTGCTCCTCATTAATCAACAAAGGCGGTGCAAACCTAATCTTATCGCCATGGGTTGGTTTTGCAATGAGCCCGTTTTGCATCATCTCCATACACAATTCCCAAGCCGCATCTTTGTTTGGGTGATTAATTACAATTGCATTCAACAACCCTCTTCCTCTAACCAAACCAATAAATGGGGATTGCAATTTTCCTAATTCACTTCTAAATAGCTCTCCCATTTTTGCAGCATTTGCTGACATATTTTCTTCCTTTAAAACTTCTAATGATGCTATAGCAACCTTGCAAGCAAGAGGGTTTCCGCCATAGGTACTTCCGTGTTCACCAGGTTTTATGGTCATCATTATTTCATTGTTACTCAACACAGCACTTACTGGTATCGTACCACCGCTGAGTGCCTTTCCTAAAATTAAAATATCTGCTTTTACACCTTCTGCACAAATGGCTAATAAATTTCCTGTCCGGCAAAGCCCTGTTTGTATTTCATCGGCAATCATCAATACATTATATTCTGTGCAAAGGCGTCTCACTTTTGTGTAGTAACCTATGTCAGGCACAACCACACCTGCTTCTCCTTGTATGGGTTCAAACAAAAATGCCGCTACATTTTTATCTTGAAAAGCTTTTTCCAAAGCAATGATATCATTGAAAGGAATTTTTTCGAAGCCTGGTAAAAATGGACCAAAGCCAGAAGTGGAAGATGGATCTGTACTGTAAGAAATTACACCCATTGTACGACCATGAAAATTATCGTTGCATACAATAATTTTTGCTTGGTTTTCTGCAACGCCCTTTACTTGATAAGCCCACTTACGACTAAGTTTCATAGCCGTTTCTACAGCCTCTACACCTGTGTTCATTGGCAATACTTTATCGTAACCAAAATATTCGGTAATGTATTTTTCATAATCGCCCAATTGGTCGTTGTAAAAAGCCCTAGATGTAAGCGTGAGTGTTTGTGCTTGCTCAGTAAGCGCTGCAATAATTTTGGGATGACAATGCCCTTGATTAACGGCTGAGTAGCCACTTAAAAAATCGAAATATTGTTTATCGTCCACATCCCACACATGCACGCCTTTACCTCTTTTTAAAACCACAGGTAGTGGGTGATAATTGTGTGCGCCGTATTTATCTTCTAGCTCAATAAAATGCTGGCTTGCAATGGATGCATGAATGGTATTATTCATGGTAATAATTTTTTAGGTAATAAATAAAGTGATAAAGTCAAAGGGTTGTTCTCCCAAAATAAATGGAAGGTGAAAAGAAATTATCCTCGATGATTGAGTAAATCGAGATTGCTGCTAAGAAATTGTAATATTGTGTAATTTGCTTTGATGATGCGAAGATATACTTTTAAACCATTTGGCAAAAGTAATGGGAGGGAAATTTTATATTGATATGCTTTTTTTGTGGAAAAATACCAAAAACGCTACTACCACTACCACTCATGGCGCTGTAAATAGCTCCGTTTTGGTACAGCATATTTTTAATTTTCTCTATTTCAGGGTATTTTTCAAAAATAGATTTTTCAAAATCGTTTGTAATAACATTTCTCCATGCAGTAATATTTTGTTTTATTTGCTCTTGCAATTCGCCAATAGGAGAGAAGTTGCTTTGGTTTAAATTTAAAAATGCATCTCTAGTATTTACATGTATGCCCGGATTTACAATCATTATTTTGTAAGATGATAAATCAAGATTTATTTCTTCCAAAATTTCTCCACGCCCTCTAGCAAAGCATGGTTTGTTTATGATAAAAAATGGGCAATCACTCCCCAATTGTAAAGCGTAGTCAATCAATTTTTCTTGTGAAATATGTAAACTGAATTTTTTATTGAGTAATAGTAAAACGGCAGATGCATCTGCCGAACCTCCACCCAAACCTGCACCCATTGGGATATTTTTGTGCAAGTGCATTTTTATTGATGGCAATTGTGAAAAATCTTTTTTTAGCAAACGATAAGATTTTACACAAAGATTATCGTCATCTTTTACATTTACAATATTTCCAGTAGCTGTAAAAATATTATCACTTTCATTATCAGATTCTATAATTTCTATCGCATCTTTTATTTGAAGAGGATAAAAAATAGTTTCAAGATTATGATAACCATCTGCACGTTTACCAATAATATTTAGACCAATATTTATTTTACAATTGGGGAAAGTAACCATTTATATTGTTGAATCGATAAATTGTTTAATTGTTAATTAACCGAACAATCTGATATTTCTTTAAAGGGTTTAAGAAAATATACGAATATCTAAGCCAAATTTCGAATTAAAAGAAGCTGCTATCTTGTGTCTAATATCTAAAAGTCTAACTTCTAATTCTTCCCTCTACTCTTTATCTCATCTCTAATAGCAATGGCTCTTATATAATCTTCATGCTCCAATACTTCTGTTAAAAGCGTATTCAATTCATCGAGGCTTAAGGAATGTAGATTTTCGCTACCAGCACCAGTGGTAGTAACCGTGGGCGATGTAGCACTAATTTCTTGTTTAGGGTTCATGTCTTCATCCATCATTACACCTGCTTGGTCAAGTATATGATCGTAAGTAAAAATCGGACAGCCAAATCTTACCGCCAATGCCAATGCATCGGATGTTCTACTATCAATTTCTACCGTATCATTTTCGCTACTGCAAACGAGTTTAGAATAAAAAATACCTTCTTGCAGATCGTTGATAACTATTTCGTGCATGCTTACATTAAAGGCCATC
>JANOZW010000139.1:0-6414 GCA_031429575.1 Ferruginibacter sp. | reverse complement strand
AAAAACAATAAAAATGAACACATGAAAATCATAGCCATGATACCGGCACGATATGCCGCTACAAGATTTCCTTATAAACTTATGCAGCCATTGGGCGATAAAACGGTTATTCGTATGACGTACGAAAACACGGTGGCCACAAATTTATTTGATGATGTATATGTAGTAACAGACCATCAAATTATTTTTGATGAAATAACATCGCATGGTGGCAAAGCCATCATGAGTATTGCCCAACACGAAAGTGGCAGCGATAGAATTGCAGAAGCTGTAAAAGATATGGAGGTAGATGTGGTGGTAAATGTGCAAGGGGATGAACCATTTGTAAGTAAACACATGCTTCAAAAATTGGTACATGTTTTTATAGATGATGAAAAAGTACAAGTAGCTTCTCCTATAAAAAAAATTACCGACCCTGTTCAAATTACCAATCCAAATATTGTAAAAGTAGCAGTGGATAACAACATGAATTCGCTACTTTTTAGCAGAAGCGTAATACCCTATCATAGAGAGCAAAGCATAACACCCATTTATTATGAACATGTGGGTGTGTATGCATTTAGAAAAGAAGCACTTATGCGATTTACCACTTGGGAAATGACCCTGCTTGAAGCCGCTGAAAAAATAGAATGCCTCAGATATCTTGAAAATGGCGTACAACTAAGAATGGTACTAACAGAAGGAGAAATTGTTAAAATTGACGTCCCCGAAGATTTATTGCGTGCAAATGCGCATTTTAACAAAATTTTGTGATTTCAATATTTAGTGGTATATTTATGTCACCTAAATAATTAAGTCATGAAAAATTTATTCAACCCCGACACTTATTGTGAACTTACTTTTAGAATTCAAAATTTACAACCTGAAAGCAAAGCCAAATCTGGCAACATGAATGCACCTCAAATGCTAGCCCAAGCATCCGAAGCATGCAGAGTACCATTAAGTGACAAGCCAATGCCACGTACTATTATGGGAAGGCTTTTTGGATGGGCAAATAAGCCAGCATTATACAACGATGAACCTTTGACACAAAATTTATTTACAACCAATACCAATATTGAACCAAAAGATTTTAATAAAGAGTTATTAGGTTTGTTAACATTGGTAGAAACTTTTCACACCACAAGTACAGAAAATATTGGCCGCTATGCACACCCAGTATTTGGAAAATTTACGCCTGAGCAATGGGGTCAAGCTATGTACAAAAATTTAGATCATCATTTGGTAGAGTTTGGGGTATAAGTTATTTTTTTTTGTATGGAAAATCAACGGCGGCGGTTTTAAGCATTCGTGTTAGTATTCCAAATATGTCTTCGAAATGTTTTCCATTTGGTTCATATTGTTTTTGCCATAAAGTTATTGGATTGTTTTTTTCTACAACTCCTAAAGTTGTAACTACCTTGTATTGACTACCAGTAATGATACCGCCAAAAACTAATGAAGAAACTGCGTATTCTGCATTTCTATATTTGAGGGCTAAGTTTACATTACAAAACACAACTGCATCTACTCCCAAAATAGAAGCCAAAGAATCTTTTGGTACAGTTTTGTAAGTTGAAAAACTCATACCTTTTGCAAATAGTAATTCATTTGTTGCTTTTATATTTTGAACATTAATAGTGTAAAATTTTTTATTCTTCTCAAACCATTTATTTAATTCTCCCTGTACCATAAAACCAAGTTTTAATTCTGATTCATCTAACTGGCTTTGTGATATTTTATTTTTTTCATTTTCACTTAGTGCAAATCTGGCATCAGCTGGCAATAATGCAATTGTTTTATGTTTAGCAGCAATTTCTTTAAAATTTGCAACCTGCTTTGTTTGTGTACAGCTAACTATGAAAATAATAACAAATAAAATCCATTTTACTTTTATCATACTTTACAATTTCACTAGTTTTTCCACTGCCAATTCCAATGTGCTTTCTTTTTTGGCGAAACAAAAACGAAGCACATTGTTTTCAACAGGTATTTTATAAAATGCACTTACTGGTATGGTGGCAACACCACATTCTTTTACCAAACGTATAGCCATATCATATTCTTTTTCATGGCAAATATTTTTGTAGCTATATATTTGAAAATAGCTACCATAGCTTGGCAAAGGTTCAAACCGTGTCTGCTGCATTAAGGTTTGTAAATAATCTCTTTTTTGTTGTATTGTTTTTCCAAGGTTTAAATACTCATTTTCATTTTGCAAAAATTCAGCTAATGCATATTGCACAGGCCCAAATACGCTAAACGCATTATACTGATGTACTTTCCGAAACTCTTTTGTAAACATTGGCGGTGCTATGCAATAACCAGTTTTCCAGCCAGTGCAGTTATATGTTTTACCAAAAGAAAAACACACAAAACTTCTTGCGTACAATTCAGGATATGCAAGAATGGACAAATGTTTTTTACCATCAAAAATTAAATGCTCATACACTTCATCGCTTATGATAAAAATGCCTGTATCGTTTGTTATTTCTTTTAAGAACTCAATATCACTTTCATCAAGTATTGCACCTGTAGGGTTATGCGGAGAGTTAATGATGATGGCTTTTGTTTTAGCTGTAATTTTTTTTCTCGTAAGTTCCTTATCTATTCTATAATCATTTGCAGTAAGTGGAATGGTGATAGCAATAGCTCTGTTTAATTCTATCTCCGGAATATAACAATCATACGAAGGTTCAAATACAATCACTTCATCGCCTGATTGCAGAATAGCTGTAAGTGCAGTATATAATGCATACGTACCGCCAGGTGTAATGGTTATTTCGTCTATAGGGTTAATATTGGTTGCATATAATTTTTGCACTTTTTCAGAAATCTTTTCTCTTAATAATGATAAGCCATTTGCGTGTACATATTGATTATATCCATCCTTCATGGCTTTGCTCACCAATTCACCAAGCCCTTCATTCATGGGATAATCTGGAAAACCCTGCCCAAGATTTATGGCGTTATGCTCTACCGCAAGCACACTCATTGTTGTAAAAATAGTAGCGCCTACATTTGGTAATTTGCTTTTTATATTTGGTTGCATGTTATAGTTTCAGCATTAATATATTTGAAAGATGTAAATTACAGCATGAAGAAGATTATAAACACATTATTACTATTATTTTTTATTACGAATATATTTGCGCAAAAACCTTGTAGCATATTAAGCGCAAATGCATTTTACAGTGTTGTTATGCCTGGTAACATGCCTGTAGATGAAAATGGAAATCCACTTAAAATAAAACCAAATCTTTCAAGAACAATTTTTATAAGTAGCAATTGTAATATTACACCAATAATCAGTAAAGTTAGTTATGACAATATTTTCCCTGCCTTTTTTATTGAAAAAGCAAAAGATGAAGAAGTGTCAAATCTTATGGATGATACAAATAATAAAATAAAACTTAATGCTAGAAAATCTAGTTTTTTATGGAAAGTTACGGTTGTACCATCTGCTGGCATTTCTGTTCCAGAAAAACCAAAAAAAATTTCAATAGAATGGAAACAAAAAAATAAAATAATTAAATTGGTTATACAGAAAGAAGCACAGTTGGCTACTTTTCCTACTTACTAGTTTTCCTTATAAAAATAGGCTTATCTTTTTATAAATGTTTGCTTTGCTTTTTTATCATTTTGGGTTATTGTAAAAATATAGCTACCTGCTTTTAAATTAGCCAAGTTTTGGTTTAAGCTATAACTTCCCTTGTACTGCAAATGCTCTTCTTTACTCCAAATTAACTGCCCATTTATGTTATAAATGTTATACATAGTTTTTCCAGCATCAGGCACACTATAAGAAATAGATGCATTATCTACGATAGGATTTGGATAAAAATTTGAAATAATTATTTCACTATTCTGAGTATTGCTTTTATACAATCGTATAACATTACTATATTTTAAACTACCGCTTAGGTCCCTTACTTTTATTCTATAGTAAAGATTTGAGGCAGCTGCTGGCGAATATTTAAAATCATATTTTGTTGTAATAGCACCTCCTACATTTCCTACTTTTCCAAATTGTATTCCGTTGGTAGAAACCTCAACGTCGAATTGTGAACCAATAATTTGGTCATCATACACCCAATTAAGTTTTACATCATTACCTGTCCATAAACCTCTCAATTTAAAATTGTCTATTGGTAAAACCGATGAAGCAGTTTGAGTCCACAAACCTCTACCATGTGTAGCCGCAGCTATTAAACCATCGAGTGGCCTGTATTGCAACATATCCGTTCGTACTGCAGGAAAAGTAGCACTAGCTGTCCACACAGTGCTTGCTCCATTAATTGACTGTGTAAGCCATACACCTGCTTCGGTAGCTATAATGGCTTTTGTATTATTACCTGGTGCAAACATGCACCAACGCACGGGCATATCAGGTAAATTCCCTTCTATACTTGTCCAAGATGTACCCGCATTTGTACTTACCCAAATGCTATTTACCCCATAATTAGAATAGCTTACGATTAAATTATTGTCATTCGTGCCAGTGTTTATACAAGATACATTACCTGCAGGTAACCCTGTACTTATGTTTACGCCAGCAGAGCCTGAAGCTATTGTATTGGCTCCATCTGCGTAACAAACTCTACCAGCAGCAGTGCCAAAATAAACTCTATTACTAGTATAAGGGGATACATGCAAAGCAGAGATTTTGATACTATTTAATGAAGTTAAAGTAACCTGAGATGCTGATGCAGGCCAAGTGGGCGTGCCATTAGCATAGTAATCACCTGCTACAGTAGTAAGTGGTGTTGTCCATCTAAAAACGTTACCTACATCCCCGGCCGCATAAATAATATTTTGTGTATTATCGTAAACGAAAGGATTTATAAAATTACCCAAATTTGTGGGTACCGCATTAGTGCCAGTATAAAAATTTATGTCATCCCAATTGCTTCCACCATCAGTACTTCTTCTATACGTTTCAAAAACATATGCACCAAATTGGTTGGTTGGCTGGTTTTGATCTATTGCTACAAAAGCTCCATCACCACCTGTAATTTCTATAGTACTGCTTAAACCAGCATTATTATATTGGTGTGTGCCATTATCTTGTGCACCTGCTAAAAAATAGTTTAAAGAACTAGGATGAATAGCGCAAGAAAAAAATTGCTTTATGCGTAAACCCTTGTTTTTATCTACAATAGTTGTTCCTCCATTGGCTGAGTAAAATACGCCTCCATCATTTGCAAATAAAAGTTTGTTACCATTGTCGTACCAAATTATTTTGTGATTATCTGCATGTACATATGGCGCTCCACTACCGTACCATTGAGATATTTTTGTCCAACTAGCACCAGCATCGGTTGTTTTATAACAATCCAATCCTCCAATAATAAACTGATTTGCATTTGAAGGATTAATATCTATAGACAATGCATACCAACCTTGTCCACTTGCCCATATTCCGCCACCAGGCTGTGCTGTGGTAGCTACCCATGTGGCTCCGCCATTTGTAGATTTATAGATAGTGGGTACTTGTCTTGAATTATTGGCAGGCAAAGCATACAAAGTATTTCCACTAACAGCAATTTCTGCCCTCATTGCATATGAAGGAAATGCCGTTGTTGGTGCTGTAAAACTAGCTGACGTAGCAGTGATAGGAATATCCGTATATCGATATGATTGTGTTGTAAAAATACCTCCTACTACATGCAATCTTCCTGCAGCTGTGGTCGAACTTATTTCTAGATCACAAATATCACTTACCATTCCTGTTGGGGTAATGTTTGTCCATGCTGCACCGCCACTTGCTTTTGTGGATCGAATTAAACCTGTGCCTTTTGTGCCCAAATATATATTGCCTAAATAATCGCACAAAATTTTTGTACCATATACGTATGAACTTGTTGAGGAAAGAAAATTCCAAGTAGATCCACCGTCAGTACTTTTAAAAACACCAACTCCTCTTACCGCATCACTATTATTATATGACTCACCAGTACAAAAATACATAATACTACTATTGGTGGGGTCTTGTGTAATAGAACTTACTGCTAAGTTGCTCAAATAATCATTTACCAAAATCCACGTTGGCGTAGCAGCAGTAATATCTGTTGTTTTCCATAAACCACCATTTATGCCTCCTACCCACACTGTTTTTCCAGTAACATCGGCAGCATCTACCATCATGGCTCTTATTCTACCAGCGGTTGATGCCAAATTAAATGCATCTCTCGGATTTCCGTAAGGACCAGATACATCACTATTGGGACCTCTCTCTATCCAAGTTCCTGCTAACACAGAAAATGGTGCTCTTGCTTGTGAAGATTTTGCTTCTTCCATAGCAACCAATAATCTTTCAGTAGGTACATATCCTAATGCAGGGTCTTTTGTACGCTCAAACTCAAATTCGGCTAATTTGTCTGGACCATCATATTCATCTTTTTCTTCAGACTGTAATGGTTCAACCTTTTGTAG